>NZ_JAFCAC010000073.1:0-33980 GCF_018588165.1 Thermoanaerobacter sp. CM-CNRG TB177 | reverse complement strand
CATCCATACCCCATTTTCCTGCTTCATCACCTACTGAAATTTTACACTATCTATCTTTAATCTACTTTCATAATAATTTATCCACCTATTGACAAAAAAATATTAATGAGTTAATATTTCGATGTATAAAATATTTTGTATTAAAAATTTTTGAGGTGAAAATTTATGAACAAAGATTGTGATATTAAGCTTTTATATGACCTGTTTCGTATAATTAGACAAAAACTCAATAATCAACTGAAAGCAAATGACCTCTCTGAGTTTCAAAAAGACCTCACAATCGGAGAACAACAAGTAATAATAATTTTAAGCGAAAATAAAAGCAATCCAATGTATATGAAAGATATTGCTTTAGAATTAGGTATTTCCCCCAGCACCCTTACAAGCATAGTAGACAAACTTGTAGAGAAAGGGTTAGTTCAAAGGAACTTTGATTTGGAAGACAGAAGAAAAATAGAAATTTCTTTGACAAAAAAAGGCCAAGATCTTTATAAACACTTAGCAATGTTTAGGGAAAAAATTTTGCAGCCAATTTTTGAAAAACTCTCTCCTCAAGAATTAGAAACATTAAAAAACATATTACAAAAAATCAAAGAAGAACTATAAATTTTGAGGGTGGTGTTTATGAAAAATACTGTTAAAACATTAATAATAGTCACAGTAATTTTAGCAATTGTAGCTTCTACCGTTTATGCAATCTCTATAAAAAACAAAAGCGCTACTTCCACTGTAGAAGTAAATGCCGCTAAAGTGGAAAAAGGTGAAATAATCTCTTTAATTTCCACCACAGGGGTAGTAGAATCAAAATCCAAACAAGAATACTACATTTTATCCCCTACCAAAGTATCAAAAGTTTATGTATCTGTTGGAGACAAAGTAAAAAGAGGAGATAAACTTTTGGAATTTGAAACACAAGATTTATACATACAATATCAAATTGCCCAAAAACAGCTGGAAATAGCACAAATGCAACTTGATGCACTAAAAAAATTAAAAGGAAAGCAGTCACGACAATCTCAAGTCGCAGCTCAACTTCCAAATACCTCTTTGCCGCAACAACTCCCTTCGGGAGAAAGTACAGTACAACAGCCCTCCATTTCTCAGATGCAAACTACTTCACTTAGCCTTGATGACCAAATAAAACTCCAACAAAAACAAGTAGAAATTGCAGAACTAAATCTTAAAAGCATAAAACAAAGTATGGACAAACAACAAAAATATATTACTGCTGAATTTGATGGTACTGTAACTGTTGTAAATGCTAAAAATAACAGCTATTTTACCTCATCTCAATTTCCTGCTATAACAGTAGAAGACTTAAACAATTTGCAGATTACACTGGATGTAAACCCCTATGATGCGGTAAATTTAAAAGAAGGGCAAAAAGCCTACATACATTTTGCAGATAAAACCTTTGAAGGAGTAGTAAGTAAAGTAAGTCCAACTGCGACAAAAGTAATCACTCAAACAGGTGGAGATAATGTCGTAAAAGTTTATGTGGACCTTTTAAGCAATGATGGCACAATAAAACCAGGTTTTAATGTAGATGTCGACATAAAAATTGCCGAAAAAAAAGATGTAATAAAAGTTCCATCAGAAGCAATCGTAAGTGACAAATATGGTAACGAATTTGTGTATGTAGTAGAAAATGGTATAGCAAAACAAAGGAAAGTAAAAAGCGGACTCGTTTCTGATTTGGAGACAGAAATCATAAAGGGAGTAAATGTCGGCGAAAAAGTCATACTAAATCCCACCAGTTCTATCGAAGATGGTACAAAAATCACAATAAAGGGCGGGAAAGACTGATGATTGAATTGAGCAATGTAAGAAAGGTGTACAATCTTGGAAAAGTCCAAGTGAATGCATTAAAAGGCGTCTCTTTAAAAATAAATAAAGGTGAATATGTAGCAATTGTTGGTCCCTCTGGCTCTGGTAAATCTACTTTAATGAATATAATTGGTCTTTTGGATAAACCCACATCTGGAAGTTATAAGCTCAATGGAACCGAAATATCAACGTTAAATGATGACCAATTAGCTTATTTAAGAAATCGCCAGATAGGTTTTGTTTTTCAGTCTTTTAACCTTTTGAGTAAATTAGACGCACTGTCAAATGTAGAACTGCCAATGTTGTACGCTAAAATACCAGCAAAAGAGCGTAGAAAAAGAGCAATAAAAGCTTTAGAAATAGTGGGATTAAGTGAAAGAATACACCACAAACCTAATGAACTCTCAGGGGGGCAGCAACAAAGAGTAGCAATCGCCCGTGCAATTGTAATGAATCCTTCTTTTCTATTAGCTGACGAGCCAACAGGAAATCTCGACACAAACTCCAGTATTGAGATAATGAAAATTTTTTATCAACTCAATGAAGCGGGTACTACAATAGTGATGGTTACCCACGAACAGGACATAGCAAATCACGCAAAAAGGATACTTCGCTTAAGAGATGGAAACATTATAGAAGATACCCCTATCGCAAACAGAATAACTTATTAGCAGGTGATAAAGGATGTATATTTTAGAAGCCATAAAAGTAGCAATTGACAGTATATTAAGTAACAAATTAAGAGCCCTTCTTACGATGTTGGGGATTATAATCGGTATTGCTTCAGTTATAACAATAGTGTCTTTAGGAGCAGGCGGTCAAAAAGCTATTTTAGGCGAATTCGAAAAAATCGGCGTTAGTGTATTTTCTATCAAGACGAAAAATAATGTTGAAATAAGAGAAAGCGATAAACTGACTCTCAAAGATGTAGAAATGATCAGAAAAAGACTTTCTTCGGTAAAATATGCGGCGCCAATTACAGAAAAATTTGGACTCGCTAAAACAGATAAACTTACCAAGAGGGCTATTTTTATAGCAACAGATTTTGATTATGGAAATGTCTCTAACATAAAAATAATCTATGGCCGCTTTTTAAATGAAAAAGACATTCTCATGGGTAGAAATGTGGTACTTATTGATAAAGACTCTGCAAAAGAACTTTTCGGTTATGAAGATTGCGTAGGAAAAACTATTAAAATAGGCAGTTCTTCTTCCTTTGACACAGCAAAGATAATTGGCGTTATTGACAGTGGTAATTTAAAAAGTTTAGGAGGCTCAATAGCTGACCAAATACCTGTAATAGCTGCAATTCCAATAACTTACGCACAAAAAATCTTCCAAGACGTAGATATCTCACAAATTTACGTAATGACCTACAACCAAAACCAATTAGATGAAGCCTCCTCTCAGGCTGTGCGCTTAATAGAATCATTTCATCACAACAAAGATAAATACGAAGCAGAAAACCTCATCGGTTTCCTAGAAGAATTCAACAGAATATTAAGCATATTTACGGCAATCATAGGAGCAATTGCTGGTATATCGCTTATAGTAGGTGGAATCGGAATCATGAACATAATGTTGGTTTCTGTAACTGAACGCACCAGAGAAATTGGAATAAGAAAAGCCATAGGCGCAAGGCAAAAAGACATTTTAATGCAATTCTTAATTGAGGCTGTCGCAATTTCTCTCTTAGGGGGTGCTATAGGTATTTTCTTCGGTTATATTTTATCAAACATCATTGGTCCTTTTATAAATATAACCCCCATCATCTCTATAAACACAATATTAATCGCTTTTCTTTTCTCCTCAGCAGTAGGAATATTCTTTGGAATATACCCTGCACAAAAAGCAGCTAGACTCGACCCAATCGTAGCACTCAGATACGAATAAAAGCAAGAGGTAAATCACCTCTTGCTTTTATTCCCTCAAAAACAAATTAATTCTCTTTTCTTTTCCAATTGTTGAAGACTCGCCATGACCCGGATATATCACTACGTCATCTTCCAATACCAAAAGCTTGTTCTTTATAGAATCCATTAAAGTATCAAAATCTCCACCTGGAAAATCATATCTTCCTATCGAGCCTTTGAAAACAGTATCTCCTGTAAAGCAGACATTGTCAATTTTAAAACACACTCCGCCTTTTGTATGACCTGGAGTGTGTAGGACTTCTATTGTGTATTTCCCAAAATATAAAATATCGCCACCATTTAATAAAATATCTGCGGCACTGCACTGTATTTTTTTATAGACCATTTTAGATAGATTTAAACTGGGATCTAAAAGCAAGGGAGCATCTTCTTTTGAAATAGCAACTTCTGCTTGAGTAACTTTCCTCAGCTCCTCTACTCCACCTATGTGGTCAAAATGACCATGAGTGAGTAAAATATATTTTACTCTTAATTTGTTAATACCAATATAATCTTGTATTTCAGATGAATATTCCCCTGGGTCTATTACAATTGTCTCCCTAGTTTCCTCGTCAGAAACAATATAACAATTGGCTTTATAAAGTCCTACCACACACCTTTGTATTTTCATAAAATCACTCCATTAAAACACTTTTTTAGAATCAATGAGAATTGTAACTGGTCCGTCATTTTCAATTAATACTTTCATCATTGCCTGAAATATACCTGTTTTGACACTTACGCCTCTTTTTTCAATCTCTTTGACTAATAAATTAAAATACTTCAAAGCTTCTTGTGGTTTTTGAGCCATCATAAAGTTAGGTCTTCTGCCTTTTCTCACATCTCCAAGCAAAGTAAATTGAGAGACAAGAAGGACTTCTCCTCCTATATCTAAAAGAGACAAATTCATTTTTCCTTCTTCATCTTCAAAGACCCGCAAATTCACTATTTTATCTGCCATGTACATTACATCATTTTCATTATCATCAATAGATATACCAACCAAAACAACAAATCCTTTACCTATTGAACTTACCATTTCTCCACCTACACTTACTTCTCCGCGACTCACCCTTTGAACAACAGCTCTCAAAAAAATCACCTCTATGCACTTAATCTGTAAACGTCCATTACCCCTTCCAAAGCTTTCAACTTATTCATAACTCTTTCCAGTTGGTCTTTTGAAATAATCTCTAAAGTTAAGTTAATAATTGCAATATTGTCTTTTGTTGTTCTAGCATTGACAGCCTTTACAGCAATTTTTACATCTGCAAGAACACTAGTAACATCTGTCAAAAGTCCAAATCTATCACTAGCCATAATCTGTATATCAGCTTGATAAAAGATATTTCTATCTTGATCCCACTCAACCTCTACAATTTTGTTTCTATCAAAAAGATATTCTTTTACATTGGGACAATCTTTTCTGTGAATAGAAATTCCCCTTCCTTTAGTAACATAACCTATTATTTCATCCCCTGGAACAGGAGAACAACATTTTGCAAACCTGACCATTACATTGTCTACACCTTTTACAATAACCCCCGTTCCACCTGTTTTTTCTTTTTTCTTTCCACCCTTATCAGCCGGGATAGATTTCATGCCTACTTCTTTTTGAGATTTTTTAATTTCTTCTTTAATTCTCGGTATTACCTGATTTAAAGTTAATCCTCCATATCCGATTGTCGCATATAAATCCTCCATTGTGTGAATATTGAGTTTTTTAAGAACTTCCTCCCATATTTCACTTTTTATCATAGCAGGTTGCAATCCATGTCTCCTTAATTCTTTTTCTATCATTTCCTCGCCGCGAGTGATATTTTCTTCTCTTTTTTCTTTTTTAAACCACTGCCTGATTTTGTTTCTCGCTTGAGAACTTTTGACAATTTGTAACCAGTCTCTGCTTGGACCTCTGTCTTTATTTGGACTCACTAATATCTCTACAATATCACCGTTTTTCAATTGATAATTTATAGGAACCAATTTACCGTTTACTTTAGCACCATTTAATCTATGCCCTATTTCAGTGTGTATGCTGTACGCAAAATCAACAGGTGTCGACCCTGCTGGTAAATTTATCACATCCCCTTTGGGAGTAAAAACAAAAACTTCATCTGTAAACAAATCAATCTTTAATGTTTCCATAAACTCTTTTGCATCTTTTAATTCTTTCTGCCATTCCAAAAGCTGTCTCAGCCATGAAAGTTTTTGGTCAAATTTATCTTCTGTAGTCTTGCCTTCTTTGTATTTCCAATGGGCTGCAATACCATATTCTGCAGTTTTATGCATTTCCCAAGTTCTTATTTGTATTTCAAAAGGTTCTCCTTTAGGACCTATTACTGTAGTATGAAGGGATTGATACATATTAGGCTTTGGCATAGCAATGTAATCTTTGAATCTGCCAGGAATTGGTTTCCACAAAGTATGCACAATTCCTAATACGCCGTAACAGTCTTTTACAGTGTTTACAATTATCCTTACTGCTAACAAGTCGTAAATTTGGTCGAAGCTTTTATTCTGTGTCTTCATCTTTTTATATATACTGTAAAAGTGTTTGGGTCTACCATCTACCTCTGCTTGTATTCCCATTTCTTTTAGTTTCTCTTTAATTGTAGTTATGATATTTTGTATAAGCTCTTCTCTTTCCTTTCTTTTTGCAGCTACCTTTTCTACAAGGTCATAGTATTCATCAGGATGCAAGTATCTCAAACACAAGTCTTCTAATTCCCATTTTATCTTGGATATTCCAAGCCGATGAGCAATAGGAGCATATATTTCTAAAGTTTCTTCCGCTTTTTCTTTTTGTTTGTCAGGAGGCAAATATTTGAGAGTCCTCATATTGTGAAGCCTGTCAGCCAGTTTTATGAGTATAACCCTAATATCTTTTGCCATTGCTATGAGCATCTTTCTCATGTTTTCAGCCTGTTGCTCTACTTTGCTCTTGTATTCTATTTTTCCCAACTTTGTAACACCATCAACCAAATCAGCAATTTCTTTTCCAAATTTTTCCAATAGCTGCTCATAAGTCACATCTGTATCCTCTATTACATCATGCAAAAGTCCTGCTGCAATAGTAGTAATATCTAATTCCAGGTCAGCTAAAATATATGAAACTTCTATGGGATGAACAATATATGGTTCTCCTGAGTTTCTCATTTGGCCATCATGAGCATTTACTGCAAAGTCATAAGATTTGTAGATTAAATCTAAATTTGCTTCATCACCCATATAATTTTTTATCCTATTTATCACTTTGTCCAACATATTTACCACACCTTATAATTAAAGTGGCTTAAAGCCACTTTATAGATTAAAACTTTATTAGTGAAATTATATCATATCCGTCAAGCTTTTTTCTACCATCTAAAAAAGTTAACTCACTCAAGAAAATAATGCAGTCTACTATTCCACCCAATTTTTCCACAAGTTTTGCAGAAGCATAAATTGTCCCACCAGTCGCTAGTAAATCATCAACTATTACAACCCTTTGCCCCTCCAAAATAGCATCTTTGTGTATTTCTAGTGAATCTATCCCATATTCCAGTTCATATTCATAGCTTAAAGTTTCTGCAGGTAGCTTTCCAGGTTTCCTGACAGGGACAAATCCCACACCCAACCTATAAGCTAAGGGAGCTCCAAACAAAAAGCCTCTTGCTTCTGGCGCTGCAATGAGGTCAAATTTTCTGCCATCTAAAGCTTTAGCTAACATTTCGATAGAATAACCAAAAGCTTGCGCATTTTTTAAAACAGGTGTGATATCTTTAAATTTTATTCCTTTTTTAGGAAAATCAGGAATTTCTCTGATCATCTGTTTGATTTCTTCTAATGTCATCACAAGACCTCCTTAAATTTTCTGGCTAACAAGGAACTTGGCAAATTCAATAAACTCTTTTTTAGCTGAGAATATCCTTTGCATTATTTGAGTTTGTTCAATATTAACCTTTTGTGGCACGGAATTTTTGCTTAACATAAAAATATTATCACGTTCTTTTACATTTATCAATCCTATTTCTTGCATTGCTTTTATGCAAAATAAAAATTTTATTGGATTTAAATTCAGATGCGGATGTAAATGTTCTTTAAATAAAATGGTGTTTCCTTTTTCTATAAATTTGTAAAGTTTAATAAAATCTTTTCTCTGAGGAAAAATTTCATCAAAAGATTTTAAATTATAATATATGTCTGATTCATTAAAGACTAAATGAATCTTTTTTCCTTGTGAATGATAAAGGATATAATAAAAAATTTCTTTTTTAAAAGGTATATCGTAAATAATTATGTCGTCATAATATTTAAGTGGTTCTAAAGAATTCGTAAAAAATAGTATGCCATTTTCTTTTTTGCAATTCATATTACAAAAAGAAAAATTAACAAACTTTTCTTTTTTGAGATATCTAAGTAATGACTTAAGTTCTACAGCAGTATTTACTATGACAGCTGTTTTGCTTTCCCCTTTAAAAAGTTTGAGCACATATTCCCACTTATTATTAATTCCTCTTTTATCAATTATATAATCAACTTTTCTATTTATTTCTTTTTTCTCTAGCTTGTATTCTATCATGATTTTACTCAAGTTTTTATAGTAGGAAAATAGAGGCAACTTAACTCTTAAATCTTTTACGTTTATGATTACTGACTCTATTCCATTCCAAGTATTTATTTCAACACTTCCTACAACATCTATTATATCCCCTATTTTTATATCGTTTCTTTTTTCTGCTGTATCGAACAACATAAGTTCATAGACAAATTTTCCTTTTTGGGCGATGATCTTTTTGTGTCTTCCACTATTTAAATCAAATATTTTTGTAACTGTTAAACCCTCAAATAAAAAATTAGGCCGCGGATTATTGCTGCCAAAAGGTTTAAGCTTTTGAACTTGCTTAGCTATTTCTATATCTATCTTTTCATTTTTAACCTTTGCCTCTATTTTTAAACTTGGGATTAAATCAAGTTCACTAAGCACAGTATCAGCGTATTCATTTATTTTTGCTTTAAAAATCTCCAAATTGTTTTTCTCAATATTTATTCCAGCAGCCATTTCATGACCGCCATATTTTATCAAATAATCTTTACAGTATTCTAATGCTTTATATAAATTAAAGCCTTCTATGCTTCGCCCCGAACCTTTGCCCTCCTCTTCCCCTAAACTTATAAGTATAGAGGGTCTATGAAACCTTTCTGTTATCCGAGAGGCTACAATTCCAATAACACCCGGATGCCAATTTTCATCCCACAGTACAATTACTTTTTCTCTATTCAAATCAACAGTCTCTTCTACTTTTTTGATTGCTTGTTGAAGTATTTGATTTTCTATCTGTTGTCTATTTAAGTTTTCCTGGTTTAAATATTCTGCTATCTTTTCTACTTCTTCTTTACTATGGCTTATCAATAATCTGACAGCCGCTTCTGCACTTTTGAGCCGACCTGCGGCATTAAGACGAGGGGCTAAGATAAATCCCACATGATATTCGTCAATTTCAACATTTTCTAATCCAGAAGCTTTTATGAGGGCTTTTAAACCTATATTTTGTGTTTCATTTAGTCTTTTTAGCCCTTCTTTTACAATTATTCTATTTTCTCCTAATAAAGGAACAATATCTGCAATCGTACCAATTGAAACGATATCCAAAAATTTATGAGCTTCTTCTCCAATAAGAGCTTGTGACAGTTTAAAAGCAACCCCTACCCCTGCCAGGTCACAAAAAGGATATTCAATACCAGGCAAATGGGGATTTATCACCACATCTGCTTGTGGTATCTCTTTAGGGATACTATGATGGTCAGTTATTATTACATCTATTCCCAAGATTTTAGCTTTTTCCACTTCCTTAACAGAGGTTATACCACAGTCTACACTAACTATAAGTTTTGTTCCCCTCTCTGCAATTTTGTCTATTGCTTCTTCATTTATACCATATCCTTCAACTAATCTTTCCGGTATGTAATAATCCAATTTTGCCCCTAATTTTTTTAAGGTTAAATATAGGATAGCAGTGGCAGTAATCCCATCAACATCGTAATCCCCATAAATGGTGATTAGATCCTTCGAGGCAATATGTTGTTGTATCAATTCTTTTGCTTCTTTTATTCCCCTTAAAAGATAAGGAGAGTGTAAATCTTTTAAATCAGGATTTAAAAAACTCTTAACTTCATGGAGGTTTAATCTTGATGCAAGCATGTCAGCAATTATTTTGGATAATCCATAAGTTTTTTGTATCTCTTGAGACAATTGAGAGTTTTTACTCTCTTTTAAAATCCATCTGTAAATTTTAGGCATCAAATCACCCACAAATTCTCCTATTTTTTTCTCCTCTCAATTATAAAGATTCGGTAGAAAACCCACAAACACAGAAATAATGCAACTACATAACCAAAAAGTCCTAATACATTGTAACCAAAAACTTTATATCCCCCTTGAAATGTCAAAACCAGTGAAGATGCTACAATTAACGCTGATGCTATAATACTTATAATAACCTTATTTACCATAATATTCAAATCGTGGCGCAAACTTCCATCTTCATCAAGGTTTATTCTAACTTTTATATCGTCTTTTATAAGCTTTGTCATTATACTTTGGATTTTGGAAGGAAGTTTTCTCAACACTATTATTGTTTTATGTAAATCTTTCGAGTTTTCTTTTAATATTTTTGTTAAACTAATGTTTCTCAAATATACTTCTTTTATAAAATCTTTAGCTACACTAGAAATGCTAAAGTCAGGATCTAAGCTCCTGCCAACGCCTTCTACTGTAGCTAAAGACTTTAAAAGTAAAGTAAACTCTGGAGGTAAAATCAGCTTATGCTTATAAACAGTTGTCATTATTTTTCTCATTGAATCATTAACACTGATATTCTTTAGAGGAGTACTGTAAAAATAATTTATTATATGGTTTAAATCGGATTTAAGGGTCCTAATATTAGTACTAGGCCTTATGGCGCCCACATCCGACAAAATTTCTATTACTTCCTCAATATCATTCTCGGCAAAAGCTCTGAAAAGTTCAATTATCATTTCCCTTGAGGATTTATCAAGGTAGCCTACAATTCCAAAATCTATATATGAAATTTTGCCATCATTTGTGATTAAGATATTGCCAGGATGAGGGTCACCATGGAAAAGGCCAAATTCATAAACTTGCAAAAATATAGCCCATGCCCCATCTCTTGCAACTTTCTTTAAATCGAAGCCTTTTTTAACAAGTAAATCCCTATTTTTTACACTTATGCCTTCTACGTACTCCATTGTGAGAACGCGTTTTGTAGTGTATTCCCAATATACTTTAGGTATGTATATATAATTTTCTTTCTCAAAATTCTCTCTAAAGCGTTCGGCATTATTCCCTTCTTGCGTGTAATCTAATTCATTGAAGAGAGATTCGGCTAATTCATCAACTATTTCGACAAAGTCCAATGGAGAATCAACTATGCGCTCATTCAAAATTTTAGCAATACTTTTCAGAATTATTATATCAGCATTTATCTTTTGGGATACCTCTGGACGTTGTACTTTAACAACAACATCTTTCCCTTCTTTAATTTTTGCCCTATAGACTTGTCCAATAGAAGCAGAAGCAATAGGAGTTTCATCAAAATAAATGAAGAAGTCCGATATTTTGCCTTTTAACTCACTCTCTAAAATATTCTTTATTGCTATAAAGTCCTCTGGTTCTACCTCATCTTGAAGTTTTGCAAGTTCCAATAAAATATCATGAGGAATAAGGTCTCCTCTTGTACTTAAAAGCTGTCCCATTTTTATAAAAGTAGGGCCTAATTCCTCTAAAGTTTTCCGAATCCTCTCTCCAACTCCCATGTAATCATGATTTTTCAATATATGAAATGGGATATGCCTGCCGTTTAATAAAATCTCAGAAATAAAGCCAAACCCATTTTTAGTTAAAATCCTTAATATCTCCCTATATCTTCTAGTAATATTTTTATTTCTAAAAATAAAAGACAAATTCATTTTTTCACCTCATAGAAATATAGTAGCATTATTCTCAAAAAGATTATGCCACTATATTTTTGTATTATTCATAAGCTTAGGCTTTTACAGGTTTATTAGAGGTTCTTCTCCTTTTTTCTCTATTCTTAATTAATACCCAAAGAGGAGTAGAAATAAAAATTGAAGAATACGCTCCTGATACTATTCCAATAAGCAAAGGTAGTGCAAAATCTTTCAATGCCTTAGGTCCTAAGAAATACATTAAAACAAGCATAATCAACGTAGTCAACGTTGTATTTATTGACCTTGTCATTGTCTGATTTACACTAACATTCGCAATTTGTGAATAATCGGATTTTTTCATAATTTTTAAATTATCCCTTATTCTGTCAAAAATCACAACAGTATCATTAACAGAATAGCCAAATACAGTCAAAACCGCTGCTATAAAAGGAGCATTAATTGTTATGTTAAAAATAGTATATATGGAAATTAGTATAAACACATCGTGGAGTAAGCCAATAATTGCAGCCTCGCTCATTTCAAATTCAAACCTAAATCCTAAATAGATAAACATTGCAACAGAAGCCAACAATAAAGCACCTATCATTCCAAATTTTATTTCTTCACCTAAAGAAGGTCCTACTTGCTGTGACATTATTAAGTCATTTTCTGTTAAGTTATATTTTTTGTAGATATCTTTTATTATTGAAAGTCGAATTTCATTGGCAATAGGACTTGTCTTAATTGAGACTTCATCACCTTTTGTCCCTATTTTTTGTATTTGAAAGTCTTTAACTTTATATCCGTTTAAAATTTTAATTATATCATTCGGATCAAAAGGCTTACCAATTCTAACCTCCATTATTGTTCCACCAGTAAAATCTATGCCCCAATTAAACCCATTTATAAACATTGCTATTACTCCAATCAAGATTACAATCCCTGAGATTGCAAACCAAATCTTGGTTTTTGAAATTACATCTATATTAAATCTATACTGATTCACTCAATTTCCCTCCTATGCTCCATAAACTTTTATATCCCTTGTCAAATCCATTTCCAGAAGTGCATGCAACAAAAATCTTGTTACAGTTATAGCTGTAAAGAAGCTGGATATAACACCTATTAAAAGTGTCAAAGCAAAACCTTTCACATTTCCCGAACCCATGTAAAAAAGTATAATAGCACCAATAATAGTAGTCATATTAGCATCAAAAACAGCTGTAAAGGCTCTTCTAAAACCTGCGTCTAAAGCAGCTCGTAAACTTTTACCTGCCCTTAGTTCTTCTTTAAATCTTTCAAAAATTAAAACATTAGCATCAACAGCCATACCAATTGACAATAGAAAACCTGCAATTCCTGGTAAATCTAAGGTTATATTAAATAAAGCATAGATTATTAAATTTATTAATATATATATTATAAGGGCTACATCTGCCATTATTCCTGGTAATCTATAAAAAGCTGCCATAAATAGTTAAATAAGTAATACGCCGTATATACCAACTTTGACAGCAGCATTGTAGGCACTAGGACCTAAAGTTGCACCTACAGAACTATAGGCTATTGGTTTTAATGTGACAGGCAAAGAACCCGCCCTTATAAGAGTCGCTAATTCAGATGCCTCTTGAAAGTCCTTCAAACCAGTAATCACCGCATTTCCATTTGTGATAACACTTTGCACTGTCGGTGCTGATATTACCTTATCATCTAAAACTATTGCAATAGGTTGATTTAAAAATTTTTGAGTAGCTTCTGCAAATTTTTTTGTTCCTTCAGCATCAAGTACTAACGTAACTTCTGGTTGTTGCACACCTGTTTCAGTTTGAGCATATACTGCTTTTGAATCTTTTACATTGGCACCTGTCAAAATAACTTGTCCATCTGGTCCTATAAATTTTAATTGAGCAGTTTTACCTATTATCTCTATTGCCCTATCAGGGTCATTCATGCCAGGTAATTCTACACGAATTCTATTTGACCCCTGTTGAGCTATCACAGGCTGAGTCACACCAAGGGCATCTACTCTATTCCTTATAACCGCAATAGCCTTATTTATCTCATCTTGTGTAACATTGCCCTCGGCTTCTTCCAATACATAAACTCCTCCTCTTAAATCCAGCCCTAACCTTATGCGATTTTGTATAGAACTTATGGAATAATTACCTACCTTTATTCCAAAAAACGCCACATATGCAACTATCGCTGCAATAACAATTACAGAAAAAAATTTGATAGCCCCTTTACTTCTCATTCGAATCCTCCTTCATAATTCAACTATTTTCTATTATATTACTTTTATTGTAAACGGTCAATTGCCCAAAGTTAGAAAAATGTAATTTCGCTAATTCTACATAAAGTTCATAGGAGTGACGAATATTTTCAATTTCCTCTTGAGTAAGTTTTCTTATAACTTTTGCAGGATTTCCAAAAGCAAGACTGCCCTCAGGAATCTTTTTACCTCCTGTTACCAATGAACCAGCTCCAATTATACAATTATCCCCTATTTCAGCATCATCTAAGATAATCGCTCCCATGCCTATTAATACATTATTCCCTATTTTACAAGCATGAAGTATTGCTCCATGTCCTATCGTGCAGTAATTCCCTATATAGCAAGGATGTCCTTCTGTAACGTGTACAACGCAATTATCTTGTATATTAGTTCCTTCTCCAACAACTATTTTATCTATATCACCTCTTAACACAGCACCATACCATATATTTACATCTTTTTTTATTTCTACATCTCCAATAACTTCTGCTGTTTCTGCTATATACGCCTCATCATCTATTTTAGGCTTCATACCTTTATATTCCTTTATTATCATTTTTCTCACCCATAAGCATTTGATACGCTTTTATGGCAATCGCATTTTCAAAACGCCTTTTTTGCATCTCACAGGCCAGCTTGTACGGCTTATTAATATCTCCATTTATGTTGTAGTTATTTGCAAAACATCCTCCACTGCAATAGAACCTTGCCCAGCATTTGGTACACTCTTCTCTTTTGTAAATATCGCTTTCTATAAATTTTTGCTGCAATTCTTTATTAGTTATACCTTCTTCAAGATTTCCTAATTTAAATTCCTCAATACCTACAAATTGATGACAAGGGTAAATATCTCCGTCAGGGGTCACCGCTATATACTCGAAACCAGCACCACAGCCTTGAAGCCTTTTTTTAATGCAAGGTCCTCCTTCTAAATCTATTTTAAAATGATAAAAAGAAAAAGGTCTTCCTTCTTCATATCTCTTTATATACTCTTCCGCTAATCTATCGTATTCCTCTAAAATTCTCTCCAAATGCTCCTCTTTTAATGTATAGTCTTTATCTTCTTTTTCAATTACAGGTTCTACGGATATTTCATAAACTCCCAAATCAGCAATATGCAACACATCCTTAGTAAAATCTAAATTTTTTGCTGTAAAAGTCCCTCTCACATAGTATTCTTTTTTCCCTCTTGATTCAACGAATTTTTTTATTTTTGGAACTATTGTATCATAACTTCCATTACCGTCTACACGTATCCTCATGCTGTCATTTACTTCTTTTCTTCCATCCAAACTAAGTACCACATTAGAAAAATTTTCATTAAAATACTTTATTTTCTCATCATCCAGCAAAACTGCATTGGTTGTTATGGTAAATTTAATTACTTTTTTATTTTCTTTTGCCTTTTCTTTTCCATATTCTACTAACTGTTTAACTACCTCAAAATTTAAAAGGGGTTCACCACCAAAAAAATCAACTTCAATATTTCGCCTTTTCCCAGAACTTTTTATCAAAAAATCGATTGCTTTTTTACCCGTCTCAAAATCCATCAATTTGCGACCACTTTTAAAATCTCCCGTAGAAGCAAAACAGTATTTACACCTTAGATTGCAATCGTGAGCCACATTTAGACACATGGCCTTTATAACAGAATCATTTCTCGGTGCTGAAATATCCTTATATATATCTTCTGAAAATAATAACCCTTCTTCTCTCAATTTGTCAATTTCTGCAATAGCTTCTAGTATATCTTCTTTTTTATATTTATGTTGAAGTAAATTTATAATTTTTTCTTTTGAATGATTTTCATAAAAGTCCAAAACATCATAGATAATATCATCTACTACATGAATAGAGCCACTTGCTGGATCTACTACAATATTCATTCCTAATCTTTTAAATTTGTGTATTAGCTCTGACATTTTTTAACCTCCATTGCAAGTTTAAATGGCAGTAATTACTTTACTGCCATTTGAGTATTATGTATTAGTATTGGCACTCTTGGTTTGCTACAGTGCAAGAAGTCTTACAAGCAGACTGACAAGATGCTTGGCATTCGCCGCAGCCTGGTTTTCTTAAGCTGTTTTTTAATGTCGGTTTGTTAATCGTAATAATATGTTTCATCCTACTTCCCTCCTCTTCTTGATTTATTATAGCACATAAAGAGAAGTAATTAAAGTTATAAATTAATGCCTATCATGCCACCTAAAGCACCTAAAACAGCTCCCCAAGCATATTTTACCGCCCAAGAGGAAGTAGGCCCTAGTTCTTTTACAAAAAATGTCCCCAAAATCAGCATAATAGTTACATACAGAATACCAGCAATTCCTCCATTTAGCCATCCTTTGCTGGTTGTACGTCTTGCAGATAAAGCACCTGATAAAACTATGCCTATTATGGTTATCAACAAAGTAAGAGTAGGCAAAGTTAATTCAGATACAGCTGTAAAGGTCAAAAGTAAAGCGTAAATTATGAAAAAACCGAGAGTGAGAATATAAGATATTAAAACCCCTGTAAAAATTCCAATAATATTTATACCACTTCCCTTTTCCAAACCAAACCTTCCTTTCAAAATTTCACCCCCACAGTTTTCTTACTAAAATGTATGCTTTTTATTTCTAACATAGTACATAAAAAAAGATGCGGCAAACCGCATCTTGTTATTTCTCTTCTTTTTCGTTTTTGTCACTGGCTGACCTTATAACTCCTCCAACTGCCCATTTTGCAATCTTTAGTCTTACTTTATCTGCTCCCATTTCTAATGTTATCACATCGTCTTTTATATTTAGAATTTTACCATAAAAACCGCTTTTTGTTATAATCTCATCACCTGGTTTTAAAGAATCCAGCATTTCTCTCTCTTTCTTTTGTCGCCTTTGTTGAGGTAAAATCAATAAAAAGTAAAAAATTGCAAGAAAAATAAGCAGTTGAACAATTACATAAGTCGTTTCTGGACTCATCAATAATCCTCCTTATTCCCATAATATTTTTCAAAAAACTCTTTCTTAAATTCAAGCAGCCGGTCTTGCTTTATAGCTTCCCTTATCCTCTCCATTAATTTAATGAGAAAATAAAGATTATGTAAAGTAGCAAGCCTTGCTGCTAAAATTTCGCCAGCCTTAAACAAATGTCTTATATAGGCCCTAGAATAATTTTTACAAGTATAGCAATCACATTCTTCGTCTAAAGGAAAAAAATCTTCTGCATAAGGGGCATCTCTTACTATTAATTTGCCTTTACTTGTAAAAACTGTTCCATTTCTCGCAATTCTCGTTGGAAGCACACAGTCAAACATATCAACGCCTCGTATTACTCCCTCTATGAGGTCATCAGGACTTCCCACTCCCATAAGATACCTCGGTTTGTCTTCGGGTAAATTTTCCGTAGTCAAATCTACCATATCATACATTACATTTTTCGGTTCTCCTACACTTAATCCCCCTATAGAATATCCAGGAAAGTCCATGTCTACTAATCTTTGAGTACATTCTCTTCTTAAATCTTCATAAGTTCCACCTTGAACAATGCCAAAAAGAGCTTGTTTTTCTGTATATCTATGGGCTTTTTTCCCTCTTTCAGCCCATTTGATGGTAAACTCTATAGATTTTTTGACATACTCATAGTCTGCAGGATAAGGTGCACATTCATCAAAGGACATTATTATATCTGCACCTAAGGCATTCTGTATCTCTATCACTTTTTCTGGAGTAAAAAAGTGTCTAGACCCATCTATATGAGACCTAAACTCTACACCGTCTTCTGTAATTTTTCTTAAAGAACTCAAGCTAAAAACTTGAAATCCTCCACTGTCTGTTAAAATTGCTCTATCCCAATTCATGAATTTATGAAGTCCACCGGCTTTTTCAATAATTTTATGGCCTGGCCTTAAATATAGATGATAAGTGTTGCTTAAAATAATCGTTGCTCCAATTTCCTTTAATTCTTCAGGAGTCATAGCTTTTACAGTTGCTTGTGTTCCTACTGGCATAAACACAGGCGTTTCTATAGCACCATGGGGAGTTTCTAATATTCCCAATCTTGCTTTTGTTCTACTGTCTTTTTTGATAAGCCAATATTTAATCGCTGCCATTATATCCTCCTATTCTGGTCAAATTATAAGCATTGCATCTCCAAAGCTAAAAAATCTGTATTTATGTTCAATTGCTACTTGATAAGCCCTCATTATGTTTTCTCTACCAGCAAAAGCTGACACCATCATAATTAAAGTAGACTCAGGCAAATGAAAATTTGTTATCATACCGTCAATAGCCTTAAATTTGTAACCAGGATATATGAAAATATCAGTCCAACCACTTTTTTCTTTTACATAACCATTTTCGTCAGCAACTGTTTCAAGAGTCCGAGTAGAAGTTGTACCAACTGCTATGATTCTTCCACCACTTTTCCTAGTTTCATTTATTTCATTAGCTGCTTCTTTTGTAACAATATAAAACTCTTCATGCATCTTATGGTTTTCAATTTCTTCTTCCTTTACAGGTCTAAAAGTACCTAAACCTACGTGAAGAGTTATAAAAACAGTTTTTACTCCCATCTGCTTTATTTTTTCTAACAACTCTTTTGTAAAATGAAGCCCTGCAGTAGGAGCAGCTGCAGAACCTTCGTATTTTGCATAGACAGTCTGGTATCTATCCTTATTTTTTAATTTTTTCTTGATATAAGGGGGAACAGGCATTTCGCCTAATTTATCCAATACTTCTTCAAATACCCCTTCATAATAAAACCTTACTATTCTCCCTCCTGCTTCTGTAGTATCTAAAACTTCTGCTATTAGCTCTCCAGTTCCAAAAACAAATCTTGACCCTATTTTAGCTCGCCTTCCGGGTTTAACTAATGTTTCCCATTCATTACTGGATATCCTTTTTATAAGAACAAATTCTATTTTCCCACCTGAATCTTCTCTTCTTCCAATAAGACGAGCAGGAATAACTTTTGTGTCATTTAAAACAAGACAATCACCTGCTTTTAAATATTTTGTTATGTTTTTAAAAATATCGTGCTCAATTTCACCGGTTTTTTTATTTAAAACCATCAATCGAGAACTTGACCTGTCTTCTAAAGGTTCTTGTGCAATTAATTCTTTTGGTAGCTCAAAATAAAATTCACTGCGTTTCATTTTTCTTTGCGCCATCCTTTTATAAGCTTTTGTTGTTTATAGTATCGTATACCTCAATACCTTTATAATAGTATTTTAAAATAGAAATGTAATTATACCCTTGGTCTGCCAGTCCTCTCGCCCCATACTGGCTTAACCCTACCCCGTGTCCATAACCACTGCCTTTTATAGTATAAACTTCACTGGGCTTGTCTGTCTTTTTTAACTCTTTAATGCCATTTGCCCCTACCGCATAAAAAGTATCTTTAGAAACCTTCGTTATCCCTTTATTATTTTGAATATTTATCTCTTTTAAAGAAATTTTTTGCGAATCACTGTAAGAAGAAATCGCGTAGGCTTCAAATTCACTGCTACCATCGCCCTTTATGTCAATCATAGTGCTTTTTAATCCAAAGAAAGACCGTATGTCTCCTTTTCGCAAAGTAAAAGTTCCCTTTGTACCGTAAATGGTAACAGCAATCGCTCTTCCAGTCCAGCTTTTTTCTGTAACTTTTACATCTACTATATCTCCTATGTCTTGTCCTTTATTTAAAAGCAAGTTTTTTATCTGGTCTTTTGTATAAGTTACCATCCAACTATCATGATAACTGTTATAGCCAAAAACGTATTTATCCTCCACTCCTTTTAAATAAGGAACATCAGCAGAAAAATAATTAATATTGTCTTCTGTATATCCTCCGCTGTGGGAGTGATAAAGGGCATCTATAAGTTTTCCTTGATATACAGCCACTACACCTTTTGTTTCGTCTACCGCTTCATTTGTAGAAGGAGCTTCTCCATCATATCCTTTGTAAACCTGTGTGTTAGTATCGTTTGTCAAATCAAAACCATACTTTCCATATCTCCCTACATTTTTAGCAGCATAAGTTCGTGCAGCCACTGCTTGTGCTTTTAAAGCTTCTATATTCCACCATGCAGGCATTTCTCCTGGCACAACACCATATAAATATTCTTCCAAAGGTACAACATTTATAGCGGTCATATCACTGTCTTGTTGCCTTCTAAACTCAAACATGCCTCTGTAGCGTTTTGATTCTATTGCCATAGGAATACCTTCAGGATTAAGCTTACTTACATATAAATCAGCCTTCATATTAAACAAAAACAAGTTTTTTGCTCCATTGCGTATCAAAATATTTTTGTCCGGTAACACCTTGGATATATTGGTATAATTTTTTGAAAGAATCTCATAGGCAGATTGCAAATCCGCTAGCGTCAAATAAGGTCCTATGTATATATGATATTTTCCATCAAATCCTATTAAGGCATTGGTAATTCGATTTACTATTTTCGCATACTCACTATTTGCCATTTCAAAATCATCATAGCTTCCCATCATCAAATAAAAACTATCATCTTTTATAACTTGCACGTTTTGCATACTAGTGCTAAAAATATTAACCAAATTTCCTGTATTATTTTCATATGCAAAATTAAAACCTACAGGGGATGAAAGTTGATAAGAAGATTTGGCAGTTTGTCCATAAAAAAGCCCTATTTTTATAATTTTCGGTACGCTAATGTCAGCATTCACCGTAGAACAAGGTAAAAGAGTCAAAATCATAGCACTAATTATACCTACTATTACAAATTTTCTAAACCTCACAAATTACAACCCCTTTTTCATATGTTATTTTCTAAAAATCCATAAAAGTAATGTCAAAAGAAGACTCAACAACAGGCTTGTCATAAGAGGAAAATAAAAAGTGAAATTTCCTTTTTGATAAACTATGTCCCCTGGTAGACGCCCTAAGCCAATTTTTGAACCTACAGAAAAAAGCACCCCTATTAAAATCAATATAGCTCCCATCAATATCAACATTTTGCCAAAACTATCAAACACCTTCTATCCTCCCCTGTTCTATATAAGGATATTTAAGGTAATCATAAGCTAATTTTGTAACAACTCTTCCCCGCGGAGTCCTGTTTAAAAAACCTATTTGTAAAAGATAAGGTTCATAAACATCCTCTATTGTATCACCATCCTCTCCTATTGATGCAGCAATAGCATCGATTCCTACAGGGCCACCGCCAAACTTTTCTATAATAGAAACCAAAATCTTCCTATCAATGTATTCTAATCCCATCTCATCTACACCTAATACGTCTAGCGCTTCTTTGGAAGTTTTAAAATTAATGTATCCATTTCCTCTTACTTGTGCGAAATCTCTTACCCGTTTTAGAAGCCTATTGGCAATTCTCGGAGTCCCTCGGGACCTTTTCGCAATCTCCAAAGCAGCATCTTCATCAATTCCAATGTTTAAAATGTTCGCTGACCTTTTAATTATTTCTTTTAATTCATCGACTGAATAGTAATCCAAACGGTTTATAACCCCAAATCTGTCTCTCAAAGGAGAAGTCATAAGAGCAGCCCTTGTCGTCGCTCCAATTAAAGTAAAACGCGGAAGACTAAGCCTTATAGACCTGGCACTTGGACCTTTTCCTATTACTATATCCAACTCAAAGTCTTCCATTGCAGGATATAGAATCTCTTCTACACTTCTATTGAGTCTATGAATCTCATCAATAAAAAGTATGTCATTCTCCTGTAAGTTAGTCAAAATTGCTGCCAAATCTCCCGACCTTTCTATAGCAGGACCTGAGGTTATTTTTATTCCTACTCCCATTTCATTAGAAATTACCGTAGCTAAAGTCGTTTTTCCAAGGCCAGGAGGACCATATAGCAGGACATGGTCAAGGGGCTCTTTCCTCATCTTAGCAGCTTCTATATAAATTTTTAATTCCTCTTTTATCTTTTCTTGACCTATATACTCAGAAAGCCACCTAGGACGCAAACTATATTCGGAGGCATCTTCCTGTGTAAAACTTTGAGTTAGTATTCTTTCCTCCATTTAATTCACCCTATTTCATTAATTTTTTCAAGGCTTGTTTTACAGTCTCTTCTACACTGTTACAAGTAATATCTGCCAAAGCAGAAATAGCTTCACTTTTACTATAACCTAATGCCAATAAAGCCTCTAAAGCCTCATTTGAAAGATTATTATCACTTTCAAAAACTATCTCCTTTGGAAGCTTATCTTTCAATTCCAAAATAATTCTCTCAGCAGTCTTTTTCCCTATTCCCGGAACTAATGTAAGAGCTTTATAATCGCCAGTGTTAACTACTTTTGCAAAATTATCAATAGGGACCACAGATAAAATAGATAAAGCACCTTTAGGCCCTACCCCATTAACAGATAATAACTTTTCAAACAAATCTAACTCTTCTTTTGTTTTAAAGCCAAAAATTTGAAAACCATCTTCTCTCACATGTAAATATGTATAAAGCTTAGTAATATTCCCTCTAGTAGGTAAAGCTTTTAAAGTAGAAAATGGAACAAAAACCTTTATGCCTATACCCATAAAGTCAATTATTACATAATTTTGTCCAATATCCTCAATCATTCCTCTAATATACTCAATCATTTTGAATACCTCAACTTTTCAATCATATTGTTACTGTGACAATGGCATATGGCAACCGCCAAGGCATCAGCCACATCGTCAGGTTTAGGAATTTGATCAAGATTTAATAAAACCTTCACCATTTGCTGAACTTGATGCTTATCTGCTTTTCCGTACCCCACAACTGCTTGTTTTACTTGCAAAGGAGTGTATTCAAAAACTTTTATTCCCGAATTAACAGCAGCTAAAATACAAACTCCTCTGGATTCTCCAATAGTAATGACAGTCTTCGCATTTTTATTATAAAAAAGCTCTTCTATAGCTACTACATCAGGGCAGTAAGATTTTATAAGTGATGTAATTCCATTGTATATATCGTGTAGGCGCAGTGCCTTATCAATACCAGCTTTTGTAGTAACTGCCCCGTAATCTACAACAGTGAATTTATTGGATTTATAATCTATTATACCATAACCCATTGTTGCAATTCCAGGATCTATCCCTAATACCCTCATTATATCCATCTCCTTTTATTTATTTTAACATCAATAGCCTTTATAAACAAGAAAAAGTTCTCCTAAAATTAAGGAGAACCTACAGACTGATGACAAACTTTCGTAAAGTAGATATTTTACATAAGTTGCGACTTGTGACAAAGCGCTAACAAAGCTTAGCAAGACTGAGGATGGAGGCGGGGCCGAAGCCAGGAGGGCGGAGGCGGGCACCTAAGACAGGACGTCGAATGTGCCCGGTACTCCGCCGCAATCCGAAAGTCGCGCTTTAGCTTTGTCGCTTTGGAACTTCGGAGCAACGATGTAAAATATCTACTTTAAATAATTTTTGGTTCTTTGTCAACAAACTGAAAGTTCTCCTAAAATTAAGGAGAACCTAAGAACTTAGATTTGTTAATATTTGATACGCCTCATCTTTGTCTTTTGTAATTATATTTTTCATCACTCTTTCTTTGTCAAAAGGTGTTAAACTATCCAGTGGAATATCTGTTTTTTCCACAACTTCTTTATTGCCATTTCCATCACTTTTTAGCAAAACAACATATCCATTTATACTAGAAATTATATAATAATCTGCAGGCAACCCTTCTTTTTCTCTGTAAAGAACTATTTCCTCTTCATCGAAATTTTTAATTTTCCAACCAGTATATATCTTTTCAATTTCTTCCTTGCTCTTCCCATAAAGAGAAGGGGTTAAATTTTGAACTTCCCGCACTATTTCTCCATTTTCAAGATACTTAGTTTCAAATATAAGTTTACTTTGGGAAATTAATTTTTTAGCAAGAGCTTCTTGTTGAGAAGAAATCCCCTGCTCATAAACTATATTTTTTTCCCTTCCTTCCTTTTCGTTATCTTTAACACTAATTAAATATCCAACCATCATTCCTATAAATATAGCTAACATATATATCATAACCATTTTATAGGAAATTAGCTTTTTCATAACATCTCCTCCTGTTTTATGTAATTATAACCAATTTTAAAAAATTTATTCTCTTTGCAGGATTTTGTCAAAAAATATCGAATAATATTCATAAGGGAGGAGATGATGAAGTGGCAAATCAAATTGTAGTTTTTAAATTAAACAATGAAGACTTTTGCGTTGACATCAATCAGGTAATTGAAATTATACGGCTCCAAGCAATTATTAAAGTACCCGATGCGCCTACTTTCGTAGAAGGTATAACTAATCTAAGAGGAACAGTCATCCCTATTGTAGATTTAAAAAAGCGCTTCAATTTGCCTTTGTCAGAGAAAAATGACAATAATCGAATTATCGTAGTAAATGTCACTAACAGACCGGTGGGTTTCATCGTTGACTCAGTAACAGAAGTGTTACATGTAGACGATAGTTCCGTACAAGAAGCTCCAGAGATTATAAAAGGAATTGGAAAAGAGTACATAACATCTATTATCAATTTAAACGACAGATTGATAATTAATTTAGACTTACACAAAGTTTTAACAGAAAAAGAAAAGAAAGAGATAGAAGAAATGTAGCTTCTTCTATCTCTTTCTTCTATTCCTCATCCTCGTCTTCTATTTCCACATTGTGATAAACGTTTTGTACATCGTCATTTTCTTCTAACTTGTCAATTAATTTTTCGAATTTTTGGTAGTCTTCAGGACTTAATTGTATAGTATTTTTAGGAAGCATTGTAACTTCTGCCTCCGAAATTTTATACCCTGCTTTTTCAATTGCCTCTTTTACTTCTTGAAAATTTGACGGTTCAGTAATTATTTCAAATTCTTCATCTTCTGCAGAAAAGTCCTCTGCACCTGCATCTATTGCAACCATTGCAAGTTCTTCTTCATCAATAGAATCATCTTTTCTAACAGTGATAATTCCAACTTTGTCAAACATCCACGTAACAGAACCGGCTGCTCCTAAACTACCACCATTCCTATCAAAAATATGCCGTATTTCACCTGCAGTTCTGTTTTTATTGTCAGTCAAAGCTTCAACAATTATAGCAGTACCAGCAGGGCCGTATCCTTCATATATTACTTCTTCTAAATTAGCTCCTCCTAATTCACCGGTACCTTTTTTAATAGCCCTCTGTATATTTTCATTCGGCAAATTGTTAGCCTTTGCTTTTTCTATAGCATCTCTTAACTTACTGTTAGTATTAGGATCACCACCGCCTTCTTTAGCCGCTTTTATAATATCTTTGGTGAGTTTTGTAAAAATCCTTCCCTTTTTAGCATCCATTTTTTCTTTTTTATGCTTTATGTTAGCCCATTTTGAATGCCCTGACATAAAAAACCTCCTTCACTGTGGCCTAAAATATTTTAACACAATAATATAGGGCTTGTAAATTAATCCTCTCTAAAAAGTTGTGTGCTCAAATACCTCTCACCACTGTCAGGAGCCATTGCTAAAACCTTTTTCCCTTTGCCTAACTTCTTAGAAACCTCAATTGCTGCCCATAAAGAAGCACCTGTAGAAATTCCTCCAAGTATACCTTCTTTTTTTGCCAAAAGGCGAGTCACCTCAAAGGCGTCTTCATCTTTTACAGCAATTACTTCATCTATGACATCTCTATCTAACACCTTTGGAATAAAACCTGCTCCAATCCCTTGAATTTTATGAGGACCAGGCTCTTTACCAGAAAGCACCGCTGCTGAATAAGGCTCTACTGCAATAATCTTTACATTAGGAAATTTATTTTTTAATATTTTCCCAACTCCTGTAATAGTTCCCCCTGTACCTACACCTGCCACAAAAGCATCTATACCATCCTTAAAATCTTCAACTATCTCTTTAGCAGTAGTCTCTTCATGAATTAACGGATTTGCAAAATTTTCAAACTGCTGTGGCATAAAATAATTTTTATTTTGTCTTACCAATTCTTCTGCTTTTTTTACGGCACCTTCCATTCCTAATCTGCCAGGGGTAAGAATTATTTCAGCACCATATGCCGCTAAAAGCATTCTTCTTTCCATACTCATAGTATCGGGCATAACTATTATTACTTTATATCCTTTTGCTGCTCCTACCATTGCCAACCCAATGCCTGTATTTCCGCTTGTAGGTTCAATAATTACGCTTCCTTTTTTCAATTTACCTTCTTTTTCTGCCTTTTCTATCATTGCAAAAGCTACTCTATCTTTAACACTGCCACCCGGATTAAAAAATTCCAATTTTAGATAAATTTCTGCCCACTCCTTCTCCACAATTTTATTTAATTTAACAGCAGGCGTTTTTCCAATCAGCTCAAAAACATTGTTAGCAATCATAAAATTTACCTCCATTTGTACATTACTATAAAAATTTTAAACTTTCTACGTAACATATGTCAAATGGAAATTAGAATATCAAACATTTTTAGAGAAAAAATAATAATATCAAGTTACAAAAGGTGATAAAAAATGACTGGCAAACTAAAACTTTTCGTTATAGGATTCATAACTGGTATTATAAACGGTCTTTTAGGTGCAGGTGGAGGTACTTTAATAGTCGCTGCATTGGTTTTTTTACTTGGCATAGAAGACCATAAGGCTCATGCTACGGCGATTTCAATCATACTACCTATTACTTTAGTCAGTAGTTTAGTGTATTTACAAAATAGAATAACCGACATTCCTATAACCATTAACATAGCTATAGGAAGTACAATAGGAGGATTTATTGGCGCATATTTTCTTAATAAAATCTCCATACCTTTATTAAGAAAAATTTTTGGAATAATAATGCTTATAGCTTCCGTCAGGATGTGGATATCATGAAACTATTTTTAATAGGACTTTTTTCAGGAATTGTAGGGGGAATGGGAATTGGAGGAGGAACAATTCTCATTCCTGCATTAACAATCTTTGCTGGAACCGAGCAACACATTGCTCAAAGTGTCAATCTTTTTTCTTTTATTCCTACAGCAATTATCGCACTAATATACCATTTTAAAAAGAAAAATATCAAATATAAAATTATATTGTTTATTATAATCGGTGGAATAATAGGAAGTGTTGTCGGAGCTATTATAGCAGCAATAACAAAAGCTTTTATATTAAAAAAAATATTCGCTGTTTTTTTATTTTGTATGGGAATATATGAACTTTTCTCAAAGCCCCGCAAATAATTAAAATAAGAGGAGATAGTTCTCCTCTTATTTTCTCTTGTCTGTTTCCAACATTACACAGGCATTATAAATAACTTTTAATCCAAGGTTTTTGGCTTTTTCCACCAGTTCCTCACTTTCTGCCCCCGGTTGAAACCAAATAATTTCTACACCTAATTTTGCAGCCTCTTCTACGTACTGCTCACCTATACTTGGAGAAACTACCATATCTACAACCTCTGGTATCACAGGTAAGCTGGACAAAGAGTCATAGCAAGGATCTCCATCTACTTCTTGATACTTAGGATTAACAGGATAAACAGTATACCCGTTTAATTTAAGAGCTCGATAAATTTTATATCCATATTTACTTTCTCGAGGAAGGGCTCCTACTACAGCCCATACTTTCCTTTTCATTGCTTCTTCAACATAGTCTACATAGGAATTATCTAACTCCATTTTTTCTACCTCCTAAATCAATTGATGAATCTCCATTTATTTTCCCCACCATTTTTATAAGAAATTAAGCTTATGGTGCATAATATTCATTACCTTTTTTAAGAAGGTATACATCCCCTTCAATTTTTATGTTACACCTTTTACTTGTCAAATCATTTATAAAACTTTGAAATTCCAATAGACGGTCTTCTTCAATATGTGATACTATAGAAACTTTATCTGAATACATAATATCTTTAACATAATAGCCTTTTTTTAGAAGCTCATTTTGAATTTTTCCCAGCAAAGTATAATCAAAAGTGAGGATTATACTTTTCGCAGGAATTTTTTCTACTATTCCAGCAGCATCAATACCTATTTTTGCCCCTTTTGTGTAAGCTCTCACTAATCCTCCTGCTCCTAATAATATTCCACCAAAATACCTTGTAACCACAACAGCAACGTTTTTTAATCCTTCTTTTTTTATCACATTTAATACAGGTATACCTGCTGTGCCAGAAGGCTCTCCATCATCACTAAAACGCTGAATTTCATCATTTTCTCCAATAACATAAGCATAAACGTTATGGGTTGCCATTCTGTGATTTGCTCTAATTTCCCCTATAAATTTTACCGCCTCTTCCTCTGAAGAAACTGGTTTAGCATGTCCAATAAATCTGGAACGCTTTATTTCGATTTCAGCAACTCCGTAAGAATATAGCGTTTTATAACTTTTAGCCAAAATAGCACCCCTTTGTAATTATACCAAAATATAATCAAAAAATAAAGCCGTTACCGGCTTTATTAGGCTTCATCAAAGCTTTTTCGCCTATGCCAAAGCCTTCGTCAACGTCTTGTATTTAAAATAAGAAACGTTTACAAGCGATTTGTCTTGACTATAGGTAATCATCTCCAAAGCCTTGTCTATAGGATAAAAACCTCCATCGACAAAGCCATCTTCTTTGCTAATATTAAATTCCTCTTCAAAAGTAGTCATGAGATACCAAGTAATTTTATTAAAGACAGGACGCTGACGGGTAACAGAATAGAATTCGTAACTGGTTTCACCAGCAGTAGAAAGGACTTCAACAGATTTAAGGCCTGTTTCAGTACAGACTCTCCTTATGGCCACATCAATAGGCAATTCATTATTTCTAATAACCCCTTTTGGTAACACCCATTCCCCTTTCTCATTTTTAAGAATGAATACACTATCTCCTTTGAATACAACTCCACCAGCGCAATCTCTTATTAACATTTACAAGCCCCCTAAAATTTTTATTTTTTTCTTTTAATATAATATTCTTTAAAAACTTTTAAATTCCTTCTTAAATTTTTAATTTTATTTTTATTTTTATCCATATCTCCACAATTATACATCAAAATTTAATTTTTCCATCAAAAAAAATCAATTTACCAGTATAAAAATCTCTAAATTATAAAAAATATTTAATGTAAAAAACAAGGAAGGGGAGTTTCAAATGTATATAATTTATCACTGTTATGGCGGAACGCATACTTCTGTAATAGCATCTTACATACACACTGGAAAACTGCCAATGGACAGAATTCCATCTAAAGAAGAAATAGAAAGCATATCTTTGTTTGATAAATTAAATGGCCAAAATGACCCGGGACACATCGTTCCTATTGGTACTGATGAATATGGCAACAACGTATATTCTATGGGGGTAAAAAATGCCAAAAAGTTAATTGAGCCAGCTCTTAAAGATTTATACTATCATATATTCAATACAAACGAAGGACTGCTTTTGATTGACACGACTGGTACTACAAACTGGATTATGAAAATTGGCGGATTTACTTCTATTGCTTTAAAATTTCCTGTTATAGGAAGGCCTTTAGTCATTTATGGTACGCAAAAAGCTTATAAAAAAATTGTTCAAATAGTTAAAAACGTAAAGGCTCAAGAAAAAGCAGAATACAACGCTATTAAACGATAATAAAATCTTTGAGTTTCTCCTTTGTTTCTTTTTGAACTTCAGCTTTTATCATTATCCCGTCCTCATTATAATTTTCTTCAATTATTTTTGTTTTTTCTTTTAAATAATTGTATTCTTTAGTCTTATCATAAGGCAGTAGAAAATTCACTACTTCCACATCTTTAAAAATTTCTCTTTCTATTGCCTCCAATAAATTATCAAATCCAATTTTATTTTTTGCGGAAATATAAACTTCTCTTTCATTTCCTTTAAGTACAACTTCCAAAAGGTCAATTTTATTAAAAACATTTATCTTAGGGATATTAATAGCCCCTAAATCTGAAAGAACCCTTTCTACAACCTTTATCTTTTCCTCCATATCTGGTGAAGTCACATCAATTACATGAAGCAATAAATCTGCATATTTAACCTCTTCTAATGTAGATTTAAAAGCCTCTACAAGGTCATGGGGTAATTTTCTAATAAAACCTACGGTATCAATCAAAATCACTTCTCTCCCTGAAGGTAAAATAAGTCTTCGGGCAGTAGGATCAAGTGTTGCAAATAATTTATCTTCCACATAAACTTCTGCCTTTGTAAGAGCATTAAGTAGTGTGGATTTGCCCGCATTTGTATATCCTACTATAGCTACAACAGGAACTTGATTTTTTTTACGTCTACTCCTTTGTAAATCTCTATGCCTTTTTATTTCCTCCAGTTTCTTTTCTATTGCCTTTATTCTATTTTGTATATGCCTCCTATCAGCCTCTAATTTTGTCTCACCAGGTCCCCTTGTTCCTATTCCACCACCCAATCTTGAAAGTTGTCCCCCCATACCTACAAGACGTGGTAGACGATACTTTAATTGTGCTAATTCTACTTGCAACATACCTTCTTTTGACCTTGCCCTTTTAGCAAATATATCAAGGATAAGATTAGTTCTATCAATCACTTTTACATTTAAAAAGTCTTCCATATTTTTAATTTGAGTACCAGTAAGCTCATCATTGACAATAATAAGGTCAGCCTCTTGATTCTCAACAAAAAATTTTAATTCCTCCAACTTACCTTTGCCAATATAATGAGCTTTGTGGATTGTATCACGCTTTTGCGTCATAACACCTATTACTTCTACACCAGCTGTCAAAGCCAGCTCCTTTAATTCTCCCATACTTTCTTCATCTTCAGTTGTTGAAATGATTCCTACTAAAATTGCGCGTTCTATCTTTTCATTTCTGCTTAACTCTTCCATAATATCACCAACCTTGAAAAATCTTCTGTAAATATAAATATATCACAAACAAAGGAATCTATAAATAATGACTAGGTAAATTAATAGCACTTTTTATAAAAAGGGTATTGAAATTTTTATTAACCTATGATAAGATATCAAATGTAATAACTTGCCGAAGTGGTGGAATTGGCAGACGCGCTGGACTCAAAATCCAGTGGGGCTTACACCCCGTGTGGGTTCGACTCCCACCTTCGGCACCAGAAAAATCAAGGTCTCCAGAGTTTTGAACTTTCTGGAAGACCTTTAAATATAGGTCTAATAATGCAATTAGTAATGCAACGAAAAGGGTATCTCTTAAAAGGATACCCTAAAAATATCTACCTTGTCTATTTTTTTAACGCATTTTACGTATTACACGCAAAATTAGTATTCATTGCGGGTTTCGGGAACGCAAAATTTACGTATTTTTTTACGCATTATATACAAAGCTTATCTTTAGCCTTGGGTTTTACCAAGGTTTTTTGTTTTACTAAGGAGTCCATTAAAGGATTGCGCTGCTAACTCCTGTAAACCAGGTACTAAGTAACTGTAAAGGTCTAATGTCATAGTTATGCTACTGTACCCTAATCTTTCTTGTACCACTTTAGGATGTATACCACGGGCTAGAAGGAGGCTAGCATGAGTATGCCTTAAATCATGCAACCTCACCTTTGGTAATCCTGCTTTTTCTAAAAGCCTTTGAAAACACTTTGTGAATTCTCTAGAGTCTAAAGGGCTTCCATCCTCTTTGCAAAATACCAGTCCATTATCTTGATATGCTTCTCCAAATAAAAGTTTTTCTCGTATCTGCCTTTTTCTATGTACCTTTAATTCCCTTATAACATCATCGGTTAATGTTATGCTTCGCTTACCATTTTTACTTTTAGTACACGTCTTAAACCTGTTGTAGCTGCTACCACATAAGCTGCAAATAACCTGTCATCTTTTGTTACTTCAAAGAATTTTAACAATTCTTCTTCTGTTAAAGGTCTTATTTGTTTGTTTTATAGTGGGAGGATTAGTGACATCAGCTACATTCCTAGTCAACAATCCTTCTTTTACTGCTTGCTGTAACGCTTGTCGGATAATTACATGTAAGTATCTTACCATTCTTGTAGATAAGCCACCTTTCCCATCTGCTCTCTCGTTTTCTAATTTTTGATTATAAAAGCTCTGTAACATGTGAGGTTGTAATTTTGCAAGTTTTATTTTTTTCTATCTACAATATGCGTGTATCTTGAAAGACTTGAAAAAATACCTATAGGTGGGCGAGACCCGAAAAAATTTCTCTCTAGAACCCTTGAATCCCTAGGTCTTTCAAAGGTTCTAGAGAGAAGCTTACAGTATGCCTAATTAAATATTTTAACCAAAATTATTCACTTTCATGCATAAGATTAAGATATAGAAAAAAGGTCATACTTAAAGATAGAACAGATAAAGATGTTAACTGATTCTTTTTTACTCTCTCTTTTTAAGCTTTTTTTCATGATTTATTTGTATTTTTTCGTGTGGCACATGAAAATCAACTTCATCTATATCGAGTATATCAAGTCTTTCTTTTATATTTTTGTATGTCGATGTATCACCAAATTTATTTACTGTCAACCTTGATTGATTTACATTGCTATTGATAACACCCGCGCCTCCAATGCATCCACCAATGCATGCCATTCCTTCTACAAAATTATTGGGAAGTTTCCCTGCTTTCATTATTTTTAAAGTTTTGTCGCATTCCTCAAGTCCATTGCAAATAACCGGATTAAGTTCTATATCAATATCCATTTCTTTTATTGCTTCTTTTATAGCTTCTACTACACCGCCAGATCGTGCGAATTTTCTTCCAAATAGTGTCGCATCCTCAACTTTCATGTCTTCTTGCTCTTTGATATCTATTCCCGCTGCATCAAGTACAGCCACCATTTCTTCAAATGTCATGGCATAGTCTGTTATTCCCTTAATTTCATCTCTCATGATTTCTGATTTTTTTGCGGTACATGGACCTATAAAAACAGTTAATGCATCAGGATCAAACTTTTTAATATATTTTGAGATAGCCGTCATGGGTGATACTGTTGTTGATACATTTCGAATAAGCTCAGGATAGCTTTTTCTAATATGAGTCACAAACACAGGACAACAGGAGCTTGTCATGACTTTTATATCACCTATTTTTTCACTAAATTCTTTTGCTTCTTCTATTGCAACAAGATCAGCTCCAAGTGCAACCTCTACAACATCTGTGAATCCCAATTTCTTTAAAGCAGATTTAACTTGTCCTACTGTCTCATCTTTAAATTGAGATGCTATAGCAGGTGCCACTAATGCATAAACCTTTTTTCCACTCTTTATAGCTCTTATTATGTCTACAATATATGATTTATCTGTTATAGCACCAAATGGGCATGCCAATGTGCACATTCCACAGGAAGTACATTTCTCATAATTGATAACAGCTTTTAATTCTTCATCCATAGTTATTGCTTTCGCTGCACAAGAGCGTATACATGGTCTTAAAGTATCCGATATCGCATTATATGGGCATACATCTTTACATCTACCACATTCAATACATTTATCATAATCTATATGAGCTCTCTTATCTCTTATAGAAATAGCACCTCTAGGGCAAACTTCTATACATTTATGTGCTAAGCAACCACGACATGCCTCTGTAACCCTGTATCTTTTAATAGGACATCCTTCACAAGCTATATCTATTACTTGTATAATGGGTTCCTCACTTTCGATAGCATATTTCAGAGTTCTTTCTAAATTTTTACCCATTGCTAGTTTTGTTCTCTGCTCGAGAATGGCCCTCTCTTTATATACACAACATCTAAATCTAGGTTTTGAGCCAGGAATTATTTCATATGGTATTTTATTATATTCTTCTTCCAGTTTATCTTCTAATGTTAATTTTGCTACTTTGTATAATACCTCATACTTTAGCATCTGAATATCAGAATTAAATTTAAACAAGCCTTATTCCTCCTTTTCTAAAAATACTAAAAATAATTATTTTTCAAATTTTAATTTAACTTCTATAGTAAATCAATCCATCTATTTTAGCAACAGAAAGCATATTAAGGCAATATAATCAGTTGTAGGTAATATATTCTCATTTATACGAGATCACAAAAACGTAATTGAAGATATATCCTTTTAGAAAAACCGTATTAAGCTAATTGCGATGTTTAAAAGGATATTTGAAAGACCAAGTATAAGAAAGAATTAAGAAACAAAAAAAAAAAC
>NZ_JAFCAC010000072.1:0-364 GCF_018588165.1 Thermoanaerobacter sp. CM-CNRG TB177 | reverse complement strand
ATACAAAAGGCTTCTAGAAGGTTATGATAGAAAAACATTAAAAAGAGACCTTCAAGGGATTTTCAATTTAAACTCAAGATATGTAGATGATGCAATAATGAAAGCAATAGGTGTATTAAAATCATCTAGACAATTAGACAACAATCCAAAGAAAGTCATTTTTGGAGGAAGAGACTTATTTAGAAAACTTCAAAAGCGCCATATAAATGGGAAAGAATATCAAAAGCTAAAAACAAAGTGGCAAGAAAGAAGAAAAGGAAATCTCTATTCAAGAGGGGATAAAAGCAAAAAGGGAAATCTCAACACAAGGATAGAAGTAAAAGAAAATGGCACTTTCTTAAGGATAAATGTAGGGGAAAGAAAA
>NZ_JAFCAC010000071.1:0-143882 GCF_018588165.1 Thermoanaerobacter sp. CM-CNRG TB177 | reverse complement strand
TATAGCAGAATCCCTTAATCCATAAGGATTTTGGGATTCTGCAAAGACCTAAATAATTTTAAGAAAAGGGGGATGGATAAAAATGCAATTGATTTGGTTTTTAAAAGCATTGACTAATTACATAACTACACCATTGCCTTTACCACCTTATGATGTGGCATAAAGATACTGTAAAAAAATGTATAGACTGTTTAAAACCTCCTTCTTGGTGAAAAATTGGATTATAAACTAAACCAAGAAGGAGGTTTTTAAAAATGTTACTATTGCTAAAAGAACAATTAAAAAGTTTCACTAGTGAAAACAATATTCAATCTGTCATAGACCTTTATACAATCATTAAAAGAACTATTTAATGTTTGTTTAGTGTAAAATAAAAATATTGCAAAGAACAATGGTTTTTTGCAGTCGGTCCCGTTATGAATGTAATTTTAGCTTTTTTTCTGCTTTTTATAGCGTTTTACAATATTGGTGGTCAAATACCTCAAGTAAAATCTGTAATAAACGGATATCCAGCACAAAAGCGAGAATTTTATCTGCTGATAAAATTATTATGGTTAATAATACCAAAATAAATTAATGGAATGAATTAGAAAAAATTATAAATTTAAATAATAGAGTTATCAGTTTAAAAATAGAAAGAGATGATATTATTTTAACAAAAGAAATAAAGGCTATTTTTGATAATAAAACCTCGAATAAAATGATAGGGATAGTACCAGAATATTAAAGATTATGTTACTTCGCTTTTAAAATTTCCATTTATCAGACCTTATATTTCTCAAAAATGATAATATTATCACTTGTTATTTGATTACAGGTAAAGTTTCTGCAAATGATATTATGGGTCCAGTTGGCATTGTACAGGCAGTTGGTATAATAAGCGTAAATTTAGGCCTTTTTAATCTATTGCCTTTGCCGGCTTTAGATGGCGGAAGGATTTTGTTTGTATTAGCAGAGGCAATAAGAGGGAAACCCTTACCACCTGAAAAAGAAGGCTATATCCATTATTTGGGTTTTTTACTGTTGATTGCATTGCTTATTTTTGTAACCTATAGGGATATTTTACGTATTTTTTAAAAGGTGAAAAAAATGAGGAAAATTACTCGAGAAGTGAAAATAGGAAATAAAAAGATTGGTGGAAATAATCCAATTTTGGTTCAGTCTATGACTAACACGGATACCCACGATATTGAAAAAACAATAGAGCAGATAAGAAGACTAGAAGCTGAAGGCTGTGATATTATAAGAGTTGCTGTTCCGGATATGGAAGCAGCTGAAGCAATAAAAGAAATAAAGAAAAATATAAATATTCCTTTGGTAGCAGATATTCATTTTGATTATCGGTTAGCTATAAAATCAATTGAAAATGGAGCAGACAAGATAAGAATTAATCCTGGAAACATAGGAAGAGAAGAAAATATCAAAAAAGTGGTAGAAATAGCAAAAGAAAGAGGTGTTCCTATTAGAATAGGCGTAAATTCTGGCTCTTTAGAAAAAGAAATATTATATAAATACAAGGGAATAACTGCCGAAGCAGTTGTGGAAAGCGCCTTAAAAAGCGTTTTAATTTTAGAAAAGTTGGGCTTTTATGATATAGTTATTTCGCTAAAAACTCCAAATGTACCTCTTACTATAGAGGCCTATAAACTTGCTTCTTCAAAAGTAGATTATCCGTTACACGTAGGTATAACAGAGGCGGGAACTATTGAAGCTGGCACTATAAAATCTGCTATAGGAATAGGAACATTGCTTTATTTAGGAATAGGAGATACAATAAGAGTTTCTTTAACGGGTGATCCAGTCCATGAGGTGAGAGTAGGGAGACAGATTTTACGTTCTTTAGGTCTTTTAAAAGAAGGAGTCGAAGTCATTTCCTGCCCTACCTGCGGTAGAACAAAAATTGACTTAATAAAATTAGCACAAGAAGTAGAAAAAAGGACAAGGCATATTAAAAAGCCCTTAAAAGTTGCTGTTATGGGATGTGTTGTAAACGGACCAGGGGAAGCAAAAGAAGCTGATATAGGTATAGCAGGAGGAGATGGAGAAGGAGTTATTTTTAAAAAAGGAAAAGTTTATAAAAAAGTTAAAGAAGAAGAATTAATAGAAGAATTGACGAAAGAAATTGAAAAATTACTCGAGGAGGATTCTTAATGATTTCTGTTGTAATCCCAGCTTTTAATGAAGGAAAAAATATTGGGAGAGTTTTGTCAGTCTTAGAAACAATAGACATGATTGATGAAATCATAGTTGTAAATGATGGTTCTACGGATGATACAAAAGAGCAAGCCTTAAAACACGATGTAAAGCTAGTAGATTTGCCGAAAAATCAAGGCAAGGGGAAAGCATTAAAAGCAGGAATAGATAATGCTAAAGGCGATATTATCGTCATGTTAGATGCCGATTTGATTGGACTTACTGAAAAACATTTTGTAAATCTCGTATCTCCTGTATTAAAGGATGAAGCAGATATGACAATTGGAATTTTTTCCGGTGGAAGGAAATCTACAGATTTTGCACAGAAGGTAGCACCTTTTTTGTCAGGCCAAAGGGCAATAAAAAGGCAATTTTTAGAAAACATTGAAGAGATGGAAATCAGTAGATTCGGAGTGGAGATTGCTTTAAATAGACATGCTAAAAAGAATAAGTTAAGGGTGGTAAATGTGCCTCTTGAGAATTTGAGCCATGTCATGAAAGAAGAAAAGCTGGGATTAATGAGAGGATTTTATGCGCGATTAAGAATGTATTTTGATATTTTAAAAATGTGGATTTAGAAAGAGGGATTTGATGATTCCAGCATCTTTTCCGCAGGAATTTGAAATAAAAAAAGTAAAACTGTTAAAAAAAGATAGAAAATTAATTGTAAGCGTATCTTCCAATAATAACGTAAATTCTCAGATAAGAAAATTCCAGGATTTTTTGCTTAATAAATTTCCTTTAATTAAAGAAGTAGAAGTCGTAGTAGAACAGGAGAAAAAATTTAATAGTCTTCAAGACATAATAGACAATTTTGAGGAAATAATCTTAAAAATAAGCGAGGAATACCCTGCTTCTCTTAGTTTTTTAAAAACCTGTGATATAGTAACAGAAAATCAAAAGATAATAATTAAAGCTCCAAATGAAGTAATATATGAATTTATAAAAAGCAATAAAATGGACTTTATTCTTAAGGAATTTTTACAGAAAGAATATGGGCTTAAAACAGAAATAGATGTAGTCCTTTTAGAAGAGTTTGAAGATACAATGGAAAGAATGATAATGGAGGAAGATATAAAAGTTATTGAAGAAATCACTAAAAGCGGGCAGAAGCAAGAAACCGGCAAAACAACAGAAAAAATGGAGGATAAAGAAGATTCCCAAGTACTTTTAGGAAAGGAAATAAAAGCTGAAGCAATATCTATCAAAGATATTACTGCAGAAACAGAAGAAGCGATAATTGAAGGTGAAATCTTTTCTCTCGAATTTAAGGAATTAAAGTCTAAAATTTTAATGACTTTTGATATAACTGATTATACTTCATCGATACTTGTAAAAGCCTTTTTAACTGAGGAAAAGTATAATTCTTTAAAAGAAAATATTCAAGTAGGCGGTTTTGTAAAATTAAGAGGGAAAGTTTTCTACGACAAATATGAAGGAGACTTAGTAATAAGTTTAAAAGACCTGCAGTTGATATCTCCGAAAGAAAGAAAAGATTTAAGTGAAGAAAAAAGAGTGGAACTTCACTTACACACTCAAATGAGCAGTATGGATGCAGTAGCCTCTGCAACAGAAGTGATTAAAAGAGCAGCAAAATGGGGACATAAAGCCATTGCTATAACAGACCATGCAGTTGTACAGGCATTTCCTGAAGCGATGGAAGCATCTTCTAAATACGGTGTAAAAGTCATATACGGTGTAGAAGGTTATTTAGTGGATGATGGTGTACCTATTGTAACAGGAGATACAGAAGCCACTTTAGAAGATGAATTTACTGTTTTTGATATAGAGACGACGGGTCTTTCCAATATAAATGATGAAATAATTGAAATTGGTGCAGTAAAAATAAAAGAAGGCAAAATAATAGATACTTTTGAAACCTTTGTTAATCCCAAAATCCCTATTTCTTCTTTTATAACAAAACTTACTGGAATTGATGAATCTATGGTTAAAGATGCTCCTTCTATAGAAGAAATATTACCTAAATTCTTGGAGTTTGCTTCTAATAGTGTTTTAGTAGCTCATAATGCAAATTTTGATGTGTCTTTTATAAAATCTAAAGCTAAAAAATTTAATTTAAATGTAAACAATGCAGTTTTAGATACCTTAGAACTAAGTAGACATTTATATAAGGACTTGAAAAATTACAAGCTAGACACACTGGCTGAGCATTTACAAGTAAAATTGGAACACCACCACAGAGCAGTAGACGATGCTATGGCTACAGCTGAAATATTTATAAAAACTATTGATAGGTTAAAAGAATTAGGAGTAGAAAAAGTAAAAGATATAAATGCTATATTAAAAGAAAGTGAAGTTGACATACGGAAACTTCCTGTCTATCATGTCACGATTTTGGTAAAAGACCAAAAAGGATTGAGAAATTTATACGAAATAATCTCTAAATCCAATTTGGAATATTTTCATAGAACACCTCGTATTCCCAAAAGTTTACTTATTAGTATGAGAGAAGGCCTTATTATTGGTTCTGCTTGCGAACAAGGGGAAGTTTTTAGGGCGATTGTATCTAACTTAGAAGAAAAGAAACTAGAGAATATTATTTCTTTTTACGATTACTTAGAAGTACAACCTGTTGGTAATAATGAGTTTTTAATTGAAAAAGGAGAAGTAAAAAGCGTAGAAGAATTAAGAGAAATTAATCGAAAAATTTATCTTTTAGGTAAAAAATACAACAAATTAGTAGTGGCAACAGGAGATGTGCACTTTTTAGATCCATGGGATGATATATACAGAAAAATTTTAATGGCAGGAAAAGGATATAAGGATGCAGATAGGCAGCCGCCTTTGTATTTTAAAACAACTGATGAGATGCTAAAAGAATTTGAATATTTAGGAGAAGAAGTAGCGAAAGAGATTGTAATTGATAATCCTAATAAAATTGCTGACCTTGTAGAAGAAGTAAAACCTATGCCAGATGGAACATTCCCTCCTGTGATAGAGGGGGCTGAAGAAGAATTAAGAAAGCTTACTTTAGATAAAGCCCATGAAATATACGGTGACCCTTTGCCAGAAATAGTACAAAATCGTTTGGATAGAGAATTAAATTCTATAATTAACAATGGATATGCAGTTATGTATATTATAGCTCAAAAATTAGTGTCTAAGTCTTTAAAAGATGGTTATTTGGTTGGTTCTAGAGGTTCTGTAGGCTCTTCTTTAGTAGCCACTATGAGCGGAATAACAGAAGTTAACCCGTTGCCGCCTCATTATGTTTGTCCAAATTGTAAGTATTCCGAGTTTATAACTGATGGAAGCTATGGTGGTGGTGTGGACATGCCGGACAAAATTTGTCCTCACTGTGGTACTTTGATGAAGAAGGATGGCTTTGATATACCCTTTGAAGTGTTTTTAGGGTTTGAAGGAGATAAAGAACCCGATATTGACCTCAATTTTTCTGGAGAATACCAACCTATTGCTCATAAGTATACAGAAGAACTTTTTGGAAAAGGACACGTTTTTAGAGCAGGTACTATTGGAACTTTAGCAGATAAAACTGCTTATGGATTTGTGAAAAAATATTTTGAAGAACGTAGTTTAGTAGTTCATAAGTCAGAAATCAAAAGGCTTACTATGGGATGCACAGGGGTAAAAAGAACTACAGGACAACATCCAGGTGGAATAATGGTAGTGCCAAAGGACAAGAGCATTTACGACTTTACTCCAATACAGCATCCTGCAGATGCAGAAGACACTGATGTTATAACGACTCATTTTGATTACCATTCAATAAGCGGAAGGCTTTTAAAACTGGATATTTTAGGGCATGATGACCCTACAGTTATCAGAATGCTTGAAGATTTAACCGGCGTTAATGCAAGAGAGATTCCTTTGGATGATAAGAAAACTATGAGCTTATTCACCAGCGTAGAAGCATTGGGAATAGACCCTGAAGAACTAAATACTCCTGTGGGTACTTTGGGATTGCCTGAGTTCGGAACGAAGTTTGTAAGACAGATGCTTATTGAGACTCGTCCTACTACTTTTGCAGAACTAGTACGCATAAGCGGACTTTCTCACGGCACTGATGTATGGCTTAACAATGCTCAGGACATAATAAGAGAAGGAATAGCTACATTAAAAGAAGTAATATCTACAAGAGATGATATAATGCTTTATCTGATAAGCAAAGGTATGGATAAAAAATTATCCTTCAAAATAATGGAAAATGTAAGAAAGGGCAAAGGTGTGACGCCAGAAGAAATAGAGGAAATGAAAAAACACGGTGTTCCAAATTGGTTTATTGAGTCTTGCCAAAAAATAAAATATATGTTTCCTAAAGCCCATGCTGTGGCATATGTAATAATGGCATTTCGAATTGCTTATTTTAAAGTTCATTATCCAGAAGCCTTTTATGCTACATACTTTACTGTTAGAGCAGATGACTTTAATTTGGATATTGTATTAAAAGGGAGAGACAGCATAAAAAATGCTATAAAAGAGATAGAAGCGAAAGGAAATAATGCTAGTCCTAAAGAAAAAAGCCTTTTAACAGTATTAGAAGTAGCTTTAGAGATGTACTTAAGAGGATTTAAGTTTATAAATGTAGACTTATATAAATCTGATGCTGTCAAATTTTTGATTACTGAAGAAGGATTGCTACCACCTCTTAATTCGTTAGAAGGAGTAGGAATACAAGCAGCCAAAACAATTGCGCAAGAAAGAGAAAATGGCAAATTTCTATCTGTTGAAGATTTTAGAAACAGGACAAAGGTCAGTAAAACGGTTATAGAAATATTAAAACAACATGGCTGCTTAAATGATTTGCCAGAATCTAATCAATTAAGTTTATTTTAGTGTTGCGTTGGCAAAAGGTGTATGTTATAATTGTTATGTCAACATAGAGTTTTTGCAAAAAAGAGTGGGGTTCCCCACTCTTTAGTTTATATAAGTTTATATAACAAAAATAGAAAATTTTAGGAGGAGAATAGGATATGTCCAAGATAGAACAAATTGCAAAGGACTTAGTAACGCCTATTTTAGAAAAAAATAATTTTGAGTTAGTAGATGTAGAATACAAAAAGGAAGGGAATAACTGGTATTTGAGAGTTTATATAGATAAAGAAGGGGGGATTACTTTAGATGATTGTCAATTGGTTAGTGAATATTTAAGCGATAGATTAGATGAAGTAGATCCAATAGAACATAGCTATATTTTAGAAGTATCTTCTCCAGGTTTGGATAGACCTCTTAAAAAACCACGAGATTTTGAAAGAAATATCGGAAAAGAAATAGAAATATCCCTATATTCTCCTATTGATAAAAGGAAAAAGTTTGAAGGGGAACTTATAGAGTTTACTGGAGATAAAATAATTATTCTCTATAACGGTGAAAGAAAGGAATTTGATATGAAGAATGTAAGTCTTGTTAAACCAGTAATAAAGTTTTAAAATTAAGGAGGGGAAATAATAATGAACACAGAATTCATAGAAGCTTTAAATTCGATCTGTGAAGAAAAAGGAATACCAAAAGATACAATGTTTGAAGCGATAGAAGCTGCCTTAGTTTCTGCTTATAAAAAGAATTATGGGTCTTCGCAAAATGCTAAAATTGTGATGGATAGAGAAACAGGTGATGTAAAAGTTTATGCACAAAAAACAGTGGTGGAAGAGGTCTACAATGACCTCTTAGAAATAAGTTTAGAAGAAGCGAGAAAAATAAACAAAAAATATCAAATAGGAGATATAGTTGATATAGAAGTAACGCCAAAAAATTTTGGCAGGATTGCAGCGCAAACCGCAAAACAAGTTGTGATTCAACGGATTAGAGAAGCAGAAAGAAATGTGAGTTATGAAGAATTTTTGAGCAAAGAAACAGAAGTAATAACAGGGATTGTAACCCGAGCAGATAAAAAAAATGTACTCATTAATTTAGGCCGAGTGGAAGCAATACTAGGCCCAGCAGAACAAATTCCAGGGGAGACTTTTGCACCAGGTGACAGAGTTAAAGTGTATATTGTAGAAGTAAAAAAGACTACTAAAGGCCCTCAAATTTTGATTTCTCGTTCACATCCAGGACTTGTAAAAAGATTATTTGAATTGGAGTCACCTGAAATTCAACAAGGAATAGTTGAAATCCGGAGCATTGCCCGAGAAGCTGGTTCACGGACAAAAATGGCGGTTTTTAGCAGAGATGAAAATGTAGACCCTGTAGGAGCTTGTGTTGGATATAAAGGAGCAAGAGTACAAGCTGTTGTCAATGAACTAAAGGGAGAAAAAATAGATATAGTCAAGTGGAGTTCAAAACCTCAGGAATTCATAATAAATGCTTTAAGTCCAGCAAGAGCGTTAAGTATAGAAATTTTAGATGAGAAAGAAAAAGTAGCAAGAGTAATTGTGCCTGATTACCAACTCTCTTTAGCAATTGGAAAAGAAGGACAAAATGCTAGGCTGGCGGCAAAGCTCACAGGTTGGAAAATAGACATAAAAAGTGAATCAATGGTAAAAAGTTAGGTGAGGTGAAAAGATGAAGACCAAAAAGGTTCCAATGAGAATGTGCTTAGGCTGTCAGCAGATGAAACCGAAAAAGGAATTAATACGCATTGTAAGACGAGCAAAAGATTCAATTGTACAGGTAGATTTAACAGGAAAAGTACCGGGAAGAGGTTGCTATATTTGCAAAGATATAAATTGTCTTGAAAAAGCTTTTAAAAATAGAAGATTAGAAAAAGCTCTAGAAGTACCAATTTCTGATGAAATTTACGAACAATTAAAGAGGGAGATAGTGGATGAAGAATGACAGATTTCATTCTATGCTCGGATTAAGTAAAAAAGCCGGTAAACTTGTCTCTGGCAATTATAGTGTGGATAAGTACCTCAAACTTAAAAAAATCTTTTTAGTGGTATTGGCCACTGACGTGTCAAAGAATACTTTTAAAAAGTTTGCTACAATGTGTGAACGAAATAAAGTCCCCTATATTGTATATTCCACAAAAGAGCTATTGGCAAAAGCGATAGGAAGAGAAATAGTCGGGGTAATTGGCATTACAGACGAGGGATTAGCAAAAGTATTACTAGATGCTGCAAAGGAGGAAAATTATGGAGGTGAATAAAATGTCTAAAACAAGAGTTTATGAATTAGCAAAAGAATTGAATTTATCTAGTAAAGACCTTATATCCAGATTAAACGATTTGGATATAAAAGTTAAAAACCACATGAGTACGTTGGAAGATGAAGAAGTAGACTTAATCATGGATTTACTAAGTGACAAACCACAACAAACGGATGAAATAAATCAACAGGAAGAAGATATATTTGAAGATAATTTAGAGGATTTGGAAGAAGAGAGAGCTTACAAAAAGAGTTTCAAAAAAGGTGGTAAGAAAAATAAGAAGAATAACAAAAAAGTGATTTTAACAGAGGAAAAACAAGAGGACGAAATTAAAATAATCACTATTCCCGAGTTTTTGACTGTAAAAGAGTTAGCAGAAAAAATGAAAGTCAATCCTACAGAGATAATTAAAAAGTTAATTGCAAAAGGAATAATGGTTACAGTAAATCAACAGATTGATTTTGAAAATGCATCTAAAATTGCTGAAGAATATGGATTTTTGGTGGATAAAGAAGAAGTAAAAGATGAATTAGAATTGTTGTTAGAAGAAGCGCCTGATGATGAAAAAGATTTGCAACCTCGTCCACCTATTGTTACTGTAATGGGCCATGTGGACCATGGTAAAACTTCTTTATTAGATGCCATTAGAAATACAAATGTCACTATGAAAGAAATGGGAGGAATCACACAGCATATAGGTGCCTCTGTAGTTGAGGTAAATAACAAAAAAATTGTGTTTTTAGATACGCCTGGCCATGAAGCTTTTACTGCTATGAGAGCAAGAGGAGCCAGCATTACAGATATTGTCGTTTTAGTCGTAGCTGCAGATGATGGTGTTATGCCTCAAACAGTAGAAGCAATAAACCACGTGAAAGCTGCCAATGCACCTATGATTGTAGCTATAAACAAAATAGATTTGCCGACTGCAAATCCTGATAAGGTAAAGACAGAGCTAAGTGAGCTAGGGTTAGTGCCAGAAGAATGGGGAGGAAATACAATTTGTGTACCTGTTTCTGCAAAGAAAAATATAGGTATAGATAATCTTTTAGAAATGATTTTGCTGGTGGCTGAAATGGAAGATTTAAAAGCTAATCCGAATAAGCCAGCAAGAGGTACTATAATAGAAGCGAAGTTAGAAAAAGGAAAAGGTCCTGTTGCAACCGTAATTGTACAAAATGGTACTTTACAAATAGGAGATGCTATTTTAGCGGGTACCACCTATGGAAGAGTAAGGGCAATGTTTGATGACAAGGGGAAAAGAATTAAAAAAGCCGGGCCTTCTACGCCAGTGGAGGTTTTGGGCTTTTCTGAAGTACCAGAAGCCGGAGATAAGCTCATAGTAGTAGAGGAAGAAAAAAAAGCAAGAGAATTGGCAGAAAGACGTAAAGAACTTCAAAAAGAAATGGAACTTAAACGAAAGCAAAAAGTTTCACTAGAGGACTTATTTAGTCAAATACAGGAAGGTAGCGTAAAAGAATTAAATATTATCATAAAAGCTGATGTTCAAGGTTCAGTAGAAGCATTAAAGAAATCCATTGAAGACTTAAGCAACGAAGAAGTTAGAATAAAGGTAATTCACGGAGCAGTAGGCGCAATAACAGAAACGGATGTTATGCTTGCATCAGCTTCTAATGCCATAATAATAGGTTTCAATGTAAGACCAGAAACTAACGCTAAAAATCTCGCAGAAAAAGAAAAGGTAGATATAAAGCTTTATCGAATTATATATGAGGCTATTGAAGATATTAAAGCAGCTATGAAAGGTCTGTTAGAGCCAAAATATAAAGAAGTAGAGTTAGGAAGAGCTGAAGTTAGGGCTGTTTTTAGGGTACCTGGTGTAGGAAATGTAGCTGGCTGTTATGTGTTAAGTGGTAAAATTTTAAGAAATGCCGATGTACGTATAATAAGAAATGGTATTGTAGTCTATGAGGGTAAAATTGCTTCTTTAAAGAGATTTAAAGATGATGTGAGAGAAGTACAACAAGGATTTGAATGCGGTATAGGTATAGAGAAATTCAACGACATAAAAGAGGGTGACATAATAGAGGCTTATCAAATGGAAGAAATTCCTCGTTGAAAGGATGAATACAATTGCAGTACAGGAATAATCGACTTTCAGAAGAAATAAAAAAAGAGATAAGTAAAATGATTTTAGAAGAAATTAAAGACCCAAGAATTAAAGCAATGGTTAGTATAACTGATATAGAACTTACTAAAGACTTGAGATATGCTAAAGTTTATGTAAGTATTTACGGAAATGAAGAAGATAAACGTGAAACTTTTGAAGGGCTGAAAAGTGCAGCTGGATATATCAGACACGAAATTGGACGGAGAATAAAAATGAGATATACTCCTGAAATCATCTTTGAGTTAGATCACTCTATAGAATATGGGGCTCATATTTCTGAAATATTAAAAGAACTCAATAAGCAAGAGGGTGATGGTAATTGATATTAATTGACGCAGTAAATCACATAAAAGACGCTAAAAGTGTAATTGTAATATCTCACATAGCACCTGATGGAGATGCTATAGGTACTGTTACAGGAATGTATAAAGTTTTAAAAAAAATGGGAAAAGAAGTAGAGGCATTCATAGATGATGAAATTCCTGAAATGTACAATTTTGTTCCTAGTATAGATAAAATAACAAGACCATTTTATAAAGAGGCAGACGTAGTCTTGATTTTTGACTGTGCTGACGAAGAAAGATTGGGCAGTGCCAAAGAACTTTTAAAAACTTCTGCTGTAACTATTAATATTGACCATCACATTTCAAATACTTTATATGCCAAATTGAATTATGTAGATACTAACGCAGCTGCGACAGCAGAAATAGCCTATCAAATTGTTAAATTGTTAGGAGTAGAATTTGATGAAGAAATAGCAACATGCTTTTATACAGCAATTTTGACAGATAGTGGTGGATTTATGTACGAATCAACTACTTCTATAACTCATCAAATAGCCGGGGACTTAATAAACAATGGCGCTAAATTTAAAGAAATAGCAGATAAAGTTTTTAAAACTCTCAAATTTAACAAAGCAAAACTTTTGGGAAGGGCTTTAAATAGCCTAGCCTTATATAAAGAGGGAAAAGTTGCTTATATGGAAATTTTAAAAAAGGATTTTGAAGAAACTGACACTAATCTTTCGCACATAGAAAATATTATCACCTATGCTAGAAATATTGAAGGGGTAGAAGTAGCAGTACTTTTAGTTGAAAAAGAAGAAGAGATAAAGATTAGTTTAAGGTCAAAAGAAAAGGTAGATGTAAATAAAATTGCAAATATTTTTGGTGGTGGAGGCCATGTTAGGGCTGCTGGATGTAGCATCAAAGGAAATATTCAAAAAGCCAAAGAAAAAATTTTACAGGCAATATTCAAAGAATTAGAGGGATAAAAATTGGAGGGAATACTCAACATTTTAAAGCCACCTGGTATGACTTCTCACGATGTTGTAGATTTTATCAGAAAAATCTACAACACACGAAAAGTTGGACATACAGGAACTTTAGACCCAGATGCAGCAGGAGTACTACCTGTCTGCGTAGGAGGCGCTACTAAATTTGTCTCTTACCTGGTAGAACAAGATAAAAGATATAGATTTGAAATAACTTTTGGGTTTAGTACAGATACTTTAGATAAAAGTGGCAAAATTATAAAAAGCGGACCTGTAAGATTTTTAAAGGAGAAAGAATTAAGGCAAGTCTTAAGGGAATTTGAAGGAAAGATAAAGCAAATTCCTCCAATATATTCTGCAAAAAAAATAAAAGGAAAAAAATTATATGAATATGCGAGAGAAGGAAAGATAATTGATATCCCACCTATTGAAGTTACTATATACAATATTGACTTAGTTGAGTATGAGTCACCTTATCAAGTTTTGATAGATGTGAAATGTTCTAAAGGCACCTATGTGAGAGCTTTAGTAAGAGATATATGCGAAAAATTAAACATGCCGGGATATATGTCTATGTTGATAAGAACAGAGGTTGGTGCTTTTAGGATAGAAGATGCTTATACTCTTGAAGAAATAAAAGAAAAAAAGCCTTCATTACAGCCAATAGATAAGTTTATTAAATTACCTTCTGTACACTTAAACAAAATAGAAGCTGAAAAAATTTTAAAAGGTCAATTTATTTCGAATAGACATTCTATTGAAACTTCATTTTTGAAATTATATGATAATAATGGCAAGTTTCTCGGTATTGGAGTTTCGGAAAGAAATAAAATCCGTCCCAAAAGACTTCTTTGAGGGGGAAATGGTAATTTGCAGATTATTGATGAGAGCAGTGCATCAAGATGCAAAGAGGCCAAGGTAATTGCTTTAGGCAATTTCGATGGGGTTCATATAGGTCACCAGAAATTAATTAAACAGGCGATATCTCTTTCTAAAAAAAACAACTTAACAAGTGCTGTTTTCACATTTAAGCAGCATACTTCAAAAATTTTAACCCCTGACAAGCCATCAGAGCTTATAACTACTTATCAAAAAAAGGTAGAAATTTTAAAGCAATTTAACCTTGATTATGGGATATTCTTTGACTTTACTGAAAATTTTTCTAAATTAACCGCTGAAGAATTTATAATAAAAATTTTAGTGGAGCTATTAAACATTAGAATAGCAGTGGCAGGATATAATTATAGATTTGGTTACAAAGCTTTAGGGAGTGTAGATACATTAAAAAAATATTCCAAAATATATTCATATAAAGTTTATGTTGTCCCACCAGTTATAAGGGAAGGTGTTGTAGTAAGCAGCAGCTATATAAGGGAATTAATAAAATCTGGTAAAATTGAGAAAGCCAATGAGTTATTAGGACGTTTTTTCTCTTTGCAAGGAGAAGTGATCCATGGACAAGAAATTGGGCGAAAATTAGGTTTTCCTACCGCTAATCTGCAAATATCAGGGGATTTGGTTTTGCCAAAAGCAGGAGTATATGTGACGCGAGTAAAAATAGACGACAAATTTTATATAGCTGTCACAAATGTTGGTTCGAAGCCTACTTTTGGTGGCAAAAACATTTCTGTCGAATCTTACATTTTAGATTACAATGAAAATTTATATGATAAATATTTAGAAGTTGAATTTATAACAAGAATAAGAGATGAAATTAAATTTAAAAATGTAGAAGCTTTAAAAGAACAAGTTTTTAAAGATATTAATTATGCTAAAAACTTTAAAAATATTTTACAACAGAAACATTATGTGATAAAATAAAATAGCGAATTTACCTTACGCGTAGAATACCGTATCTCCGGCGGTATTCTACGCGTAAGGCGTATTCTAAAAGATGGAGGTGAAAAAAGTGCTAGACAAAGAGAAAAAAGCTGAAATAATCAATAAGTTTAAACGCCATGATACTGACACAGGTTCTCCAGAAGTTCAAATTGCCCTTTTAACCGAGAGAATAAATAACTTAAATGCTCATTTGCAAGTTCATAAAAAAGACCATCATTCAAGAAGAGGTCTTCTTAAAATGGTTGGGCAAAGAAGGGCATTGTTAAATTATTTAATGAAAACAGATATGGAAAGGTATCGTGCCATTATTGAAAAATTAGATTTAAGAAAATAGAGCGAGATACCTCGCTCTATTTTCTATAAAATTTTACGAAAGGAGGAGATAACATGGAAGAACGAACTTTCGAAATGGAACTAGCAGGGAGAAAGCTGATAGTTCAGACAGGAAAAGTAGCTCAGCAAGCAAATGGAGCAGCTTGGGTGAAATATGGTGATACCGTCGTTTTAGTTACTGCCTGTGCTTCAAAAGAACCCCGAGAAGGGATTGACTTTTTTCCTTTAACCGTTGAGTACGAAGAAAGATTGTACTCTGTCGGTAAAATTCCTGGGGGTTTTATAAAAAGAGAAGGGAAACCTAGTGAAAAGGCAATTCTCTCTGCTCGATTAATTGATAGACCCATTAGACCTTTATTTCCACATGGTTATCGAAATGACGTACAAATTATAGCTACAATATTGTCTGTTGACCCTGATGTACAACCAGAAATAGTCGCGATGATCGGTTCTTCGGTTGCTCTTTCAATTTCTGATATTCCCTTTAATGGTCCAACAGGTGCGGTGGCAGTAGGATTGGTGGATGGACAGTTTGTAATTAATCCTAACCATGATCAAAGAGAAAAAAGCTTAATGCATTTAGTAGTTTCAGGAACAAAAGATGCTATTGTAATGGTGGAAGCAGGAGCAAAAGAAGTACCTGAGGAAACCATGCTAGAAGCTATTATGTATGCTCACGAATACATCAAACAAATTGTAGAGTTTATAGAGGAAATAGTTAAAGAAGTAGGGGTTCCGAAAAGCGAAGTGATTTTACATGAAATAGACAAAGAACTAGAAGAAAAAGTAAGAGCATATGCTACACAAAAAATATACGAAGCGCTAAGAACACCTGAAAAGAAAGAGAGGAACGATAACTTAGATAAAGTTGAACAAGAGGTTTTAGAGTACTTTAAAGAAGAATATCCCGACAATCTCGCTGATATAGATGAAGTACTTTACAATATAATGAAAGAACAAATGCGAAAAATGATAACAGAAGAAAAAATAAGAGTAGATGGTAGAGGTCTTGACGACATAAGGCCAATATGGTGTGAAGTAGGAGTGTTACCCAGAACTCATGGTTCTGCAATTTTCACAAGAGGGCAAACTCAAGTATTGACAGTAGCAACCTTAGGTGCTTTAGGAGACATTCAAATTTTAGACGGCATAGGAGATGAAGAAGCAAAAAGATATATGCATCATTACAATTTCCCACCCTACAGTGTTGGAGAAGTAAGACCTTTAAGAGGCCCCGGTAGAAGGGAGATTGGTCATGGAGCTTTAGCAGAAAGAGCTTTAGAACCGGTAATTCCTTCTGAAGAGGAATTTCCTTACACCATAAGATTAGTGTCAGAAGTTTTAAGTTCTAATGGTTCTACTTCTCAAGCTAGTGTTTGTGGCAGTACTTTAGCTTTAATGGATGCGGGAGTTCCAATAAAAGCTCCAGTTGCAGGAGTGGCTATGGGGCTTATCAAAGAAGGAGATGTAGTTTCTGTACTCACTGATATACAAGGGATTGAAGACTTTTTAGGGGATATGGACTTCAAAGTAGCAGGTACAGAAAAAGGAATCACAGCGATACAAATGGATATAAAAATTCCTGGAATTGACAAAGAAATTTTAAAAATGGCTTTAGAAAAAGCTCGAAAGGGTAGGTTATACATCCTTAGCAAAATGTTAGAAGTTATAAAAGAGCCGAGAAAAGAGTTATCCATATATGCACCTCGTGTTATAAGAATGGTAGTTGACCCCGAAAAAATTAGGGATATAATCGGACCTGCTGGCAAAACCATAAGTAAAATTATTGCAGAAACTGGAGTGAAAATTGATATAGAAGAAGACGGTAGATTATACATTACTGCTTCTGATTTAAAATCGGGTGAAAGAGCTAAGCAAATGATTGAGGCTATAACAAAAGATATAACAGTAGGAGAAATTTATTTAGGAAAAGTGCTTAGAATAACACCTTTCGGAGCGTTTGTAGAAATCGCACCTGGCAAAGAAGGCCTTGTCCACATTTCTAAGCTTTCTAAAAAGCGCGTCCAAAAGGTAGAAGATGTAGTTAAGGTTGGAGATGACATATTGGTAAAAGTTACTGATATTGATAAACAAGGTAGGATAAGCCTTTCAAGGAAAGATGCGTTACCTGATGAAGAGGAAGAGAAAAGAAAGTAAAGGCATAAACCGCCCCAACGGTTTATGTTTTTTATTTTTTAGTAATATATTCGCTGCCTGTTTGAATAAAATTAAAGTGAGAATATCAACGGGTGGTGTTATAATGAAAATATTTTATATAAAATATCCTAAAAAAAGCTTTTGGATTATTCTTTCCATAGCAATATTGTTGCTCCTCTTTTTAATTTACATAATTACACGGAGTGTTTCTGTCTTTAACGTAGATGAACCAATTTATAAAGGAGATACAAAAGAAAAAAAGATTGCTTTTGCTTGCAACGTAGCATGGGGAGATGAGTACATACCAAAAATGTTAGATATTTTTAAAGATAACAATGTCCATATCACATTTTTTTTTGAAGGAAAATGGGCAGAAAAAAATCCTGATGTTGTAAAAGATATTTATCAAAAAGGCCATGAGATTGGAAGCCATGGATATACGCATGTGAAATACACAAATTTAAGTAGACAACAATATGAAGAAGATATAAAAAAAAGCAGTGAAATTTTAGAAAAAATTACAGGAATAAAGCCTATTCTTTTTGCGCCACCGTATGGGGATTTCAATGATGAAGTTGTAAAAGTAGCAGAACAATTAGGATATAAAGTCATTCTCTGGAGTTTGGATACTATAGATTGGAATAATCCAAGTCCTCAGACAATTGTAGATAGAGTTATGACTAAATATCACAACGGCGCTATTGTGTTAATGCACCCTACTAAAAATACTGTGGAAGCATTACCTCAGATAATAAACCAGCTTAAAGAAAAAGGTTATAAAATAACTAAAGTATCGGAAGTAATTGTAGATAACAATTAAATTTGCTATAATAATAATTAAATTTGCAAAGGAGGATAAAATGTACGAACAAAAGATTATTGAAGGAGTAAAAGTTGTAACTTGTAAAATTCCTCACGCATATTCTGTATACATAGGGATATGGATTAAAGCAGGTTCTATGTACGAACATAAAGCTATAAACGGAATATCTCATTTTATAGAACACATGGTTTTTAAAGGTTCTAAGCTAAGAAGTGCGAAGCAAATTGCGGAAGAAATGGATAGTATTGGTGGACAGTTAAACGGCTTTACTGAAAAAGAAAGTATCTGTTTTTATATAAAAGTCTTAAATACTCACGTAAAACAAGGTCTTGATATACTTTTTGATATGGTATTTAACCCTGCCTTTAAAGAAGAAGACATAGAAAAGGAAAAGCAAGTCATCTTTGAAGAAATATTGACAGAATTAGATTCTCCTGAAGACGTAGCTTACAACCTTTTAGCAAAAACAATATGGAACGGACATCCCTTGTCTTTTCCTGTGCTTGGTACTTTTTCTACTGTTAAGAAGCTAAACAAAGGACAGATTGTAGATTATTATAATTCCCATTATAACAAAGATAACATAGTCATCTCGATAGCTGGAAATTTTGGCGATGATATCTATGAAATACTGCAAAAATATTTATCAAAAATTCAAAAAACTAATGTTATTTCTCAATTAACTTCTCCAATTTGGCATAAAAACAAAGCTTTTTATGAAAAAGATTTTGAACAGGTAAATTTATGTATTGGTTTGCCTGGGATAACTTACGACTTAAGGAAAGTATATGCTTTAGCTATCATTAATAATGCTTTTGGTGGAGGAATGAGTTCAAGACTATTTCAAAAAATAAGAGAAGATAAGGGATTGGTTTACTCGATTTATTCTTATCCTTCTACCTATCACCATGCTGGGGTTTTTTCTATTTTTGCTAGTATGAACGCTAATAATTTTAAGAAGGTATATGACTTAATTTTAAAAGAAATGGAAGAAGTGCATTCAAAAGGCTTAGCAAAAGAAGAGATTGATAAATTTAAAGAACAACTTCGCATAAACGTATTAATGGATTTAGACAGTATAAGCAGTAGAATGAGCACAATAGGAAAATCCATGCTTTTATTTAACAAAGTGTATACTGTAGAGGAAATACTTCAGACAATCGATAACTTGACTTACGAGGAAATAAATGACTTAGCTAAAAAAATTATAAATCCTGCTGACATGAGCATAGCCGTGGTTGGAAAATTAAACAAAAGAGATAAAGGGTGGTTAGAAAATGTCAATAATACTTAAGATTAAAAAAACTGATGATGCTAAAGACTTACCTTTGCCTGCTTATATGAGTGAAGGAGCCGCTGGGATGGATTTATATGCTAATGTTAAAGAGGAAGTCATATTACAGCCAGGTGAAATAAAACTAATTCCAACAGGTATACAAATTGAACTTCCTCCAAATTTTGAGGCCCAAATAAGGCCAAGAAGTGGCCTAGCTTTAAACTATGGAATAACCCTTTTAAATACTCCTGGCACAATTGATTCTGATTACAGAGGAGAAATAAAATTAATAGTCATCAATTTAGGAAAAGAAGCAGTCAAAATCGCAAGGGGACAAAGAATTGCTCAAATGGTAATCAATCAAATAGTAAGACCAACAATAGTAGAGACAGAAATCCTTTCAGAAACAAAAAGAGATGAGGGAGGATTTGGTCATACCGGTATATAAGGAGGGGTTCTATGAGGTTAAGCGAATTTGGAAATAAAGAAATTGTAAATTTAACGGATGGAAGAAGATGGGGATTAGTAGAAGATTCAGATTTAGTTATTGATGAAGAAACAGGAAGGATTCATTCAATAATAGTATATGAATCAGGGGGGTTATTTAGGGGAAAGACCAATTATATTGAAATAAGTTGGGACTCTATAAGAAAAATTGGTGATGATATGCTTATTGTGGAGTTTGAAGAAAAGAAAAGGAGGTTTTATTGAAAATATTACTTTTCTTTATCACTTTAATGAAGTATAATAATATAAAATGTCTCAACTCAGATACCTTCAAAAGGAAAGGATGAGAACGTGAGAATATTGGTACAAAAATTTGGTGGAACTTCTGTATCAACACCTCAGAGGAGAGAGAAGGCTGCCTCAAAAGTAATTGAGGCAATAAAAAACGGTTTTAACGTTGTAGTAGTAGTTTCCGCAATGGGAAGGAAGGGAGATCCTTATGCCACAGACACTTTAATAAACATGGTTAAGTCAATAGATAACAATATTTCAAAGCGGGAATTAGATTTATTGATGAATTGCGGCGAAATAATCTCTAGTGTGACTTTTGCTGCGACTCTATTAAAAAAAGGATATAAAGCAAAAGCATTTACCGGAGGACAAGCAGGCATTATAACGGATGATAATTTTGGCAATGCGGAAATTATAAAAGTAGAACCAACAAGGCTATTAGAAAGTTTAAAAGAGGGAATTATTCCTATCGTGGCAGGTTTTCAAGGAATGACAGAAAAAGGGGATTTGACTACATTAGGGCGAGGAGGCAGTGATACAACTGCTGCTATTTTAGGTGTAGCTTTAAAAGCTTCTGCAGTAGAAATATATACAGATGTAGATGGGATAATGACAGCAGATCCTCGTATTGTTTCAAAAGCTCATATTTTAGAAAAAATAAGTTATAACGAAGTATTCCAATTTGCAGAGCAAGGAGCAAAAGTGGTACATCCTAGAGCCGTAGAAATAGCAATGATAGGTAATATACCACTTGTTATAAAAAATACTATGTCAGACAGTCCAGGCACTATTATAACTCAATATAATGAAGCTTACGACAATATTTACGATATAGACAAATTAGTCACTGGAATTGCTAATATGGACCACAGGGTCCAAATCGTAATAGAAAATAATGCAAATACACAAAATCTATTTGAAAAGATTGCAGAAGAAAAAATAAGCATTGACCTTATCAATATTTTTCCTGAAAAACAAGTGTTTACAATATCAGAAGGGGATTTTAAAAAGTTACAAAAGCTCCTTGAAGAAAATAACATAAAATATTCTTACAGAACTGATTGCTCGAAAGTCTCTATAATTGGTAACAGAATAAGGGGCGTACCAGGAGTAATGGCAAGGGTAATTAAGGCATTATCAAGGCATAATATAGAAATTTATCAAACAGCTGACTCTCATAATACTATTTCTTGTCTTGTAAGTCAAGATAAAGCTGAAGAAGCAGTAAGAGTACTACATGAGGAATTTAATCTTTAAAAGACTTGAAAGCGCATACTATTGCGCTTTTTTCTTATACTAATATTAGGAGAGTGATAAAGATGAGTATTTTAAAAAGTGAAGAAACAAAACAACCTCAAACTTTACCACCTGTTCAAGAAAATTTGAAAAATTTAGGCCAGACAAACTTACCAAATTTTGAAAGTAATATTCATTGTCTCACTATAATAGGACAAATTGAAGGCCATATGATACTACCTCCACAAAACAAAACCACAAAATACGAACATATAATACCGCAATTAGTAGCGATAGAAGAAAATCCTAATATAAAAGGAGTTTTGATTTTATTAAATACTGTAGGAGGAGACGTGGAAGCAGGTCTTGCTATAGCAGAAATGATAGCAAGCCTTTCTAAGCCTACTGTATCTATAGTACTAGGTGGTGGTCACAGTATTGGGGTACCTCTAGCAGTTTCTGCAAATTATTCTTACATAGTACCAAGTGCAACCATGACAATACACCCTATCAGGATGACAGGAATGGTAGTTGGAGTTCCACAGACTTTTGATTATTTCAATAAAATGCAAGATAGGATAGTTGAGTTTATTGTGCGAAATTCAAAAATAAAAAGAGAGACTTTTATGGAGCTTATGCTTAAAACTGGAGAATTAGCCAATGACATAGGAACAATTTTAGTCGGAAAAGAAGCAGTAGATTATGGTTTAATTGATGAAATAGGGGGTATTAAAGAAGCTTTAAATATGTTACACAATATCATAGAGGGAAAAGAAAAAAGGTGAAGAATAATGTTATATACAATAATTCCCTATGAAGTAATTTTTGAAAAAAGAGATGATATACCTACTAATTACATAGAATTAAAGATGGGAAATAAGCAGTTAGTAGTAGCAAAACTCTCAAATGGAAATTACCTAATTCAAAGCATGTATTCTACTAATCCTTTTGATTATCTAGACACAAAATATACTCCAGGAAGCATAATAAGTATTTATTAGAAAAAATTTTGTGTTATAATAGATGTGTTTAAAAAATTAGCACATCTATTTTTTGTTGCTATTTTACATAATTAATACTAAAATTTTTATAGAAGAAATTATAAATAGGTGATATTATGATTGATAAAAAACAAAAGTCTCTCAAAAATGAAATAATTGGAATTATATTTTTAGCTTTTACCCTTATTTCTTTCTTAAGTCTTTATACTGATACAACTGGAGCAATTGGTAAAAACATAGAAATATTTTTAAAGGGCTCTTTTGGGATAGGTTCTTATGTTGTATCTGCTTTACTTTTAGTATTTGCATTGATGTTCCTTTTTAATAATCAAGATTTTATAAAATTACACAAAGCTGCATCACTTTTTGGGCTTTTTCTAACTTTCATAAGTTTAGATCATTTGTATTATTTTCCTCCTAATGAGGGATTAAAAAATTATATTTTAGCCGCTTGCACTCATGGTATAAACAATATGGGTGGAGGAGTTGTTGCTGCCCTACTGGTATATTTTCTAGTAAAACTTTTGGGTATCACAGGAAGTTATATATTATTGTTTTCTTCTTTGGCAATTTTTATAGTGCTTATTACAAATGTATCTATCGTAAATCTAATGGAATCTTCCTATCAAAAATTTAGTCAACGTAAAAAAAAGATAAAAAAAACAGACCATGAGAAGGAGGTAATTTCTACCTCTACTTCTCAGGAGGATTCTACACCTTTAATTGAAGAAAATATAACAGAAAAAAATAGAACAATCGATATAATTGAACAAGTAGAAGAAGAAAGAAAAATCTATGAAAAAGATGCTAAAGATAAAGAAGAGATTATAGAAAGCGAGTATCTTCCTCCTCCTATAACCCTTTTAAAAGAAGCAGTTCCCCCACCAAAAATAAAAAATGAAGTGTTAATGGAAAAAGTAAAAAAAATAGAAAACACTCTTAAAAACTTCGGAGTTGATGCAAAAGTTATCCAAGTGACAAAGGGACCTGCGATTACTCGGTTTGAACTTCAGCCTAGTGCAGGGGTAAAAGTTAGCAGAATAGTAAGTTTAACAGATGACATTGCTTTAAGTCTTGCTGCGCCTTCTGTGAGAATAGAAGCACCTATTCCCGGCAAATCTGCTATTGGAATAGAGGTGCCAAATGATAAAATCGCCTCAGTTTATTTAAGAGAAGTAATAGATAGCAAAAAATTTAGAAATTTTAAATCAGAGTTAGCAATTGGTTTAGGTAAAGATGTCGCTGGCAATATTGTCATAGTAGATTTATCTAAAATGCCTCATTTGCTCATTGCAGGTGCAACAGGTTCTGGTAAAAGTGTTTGCATAAATTCTCTTATAGTGAGTTTGTTATACAAAGCCTCCCCTAAGCAGGTGAAAATGATATTGATAGATCCAAAGGTAGTAGAACTTAATATTTATAACGGTATTCCTCATCTCTTAACTCCTGTTGTTACAGACCCTAAAAAGGCAGCTAGTGTCTTAAATTGGGCAGTACAAGAAATGACTAAGCGTTATAATTTATTTGCCCAATATGGAGTTAGAGATATAGACAGCTATAACGAAAAATACAAAGAAAGCAGCTTATATAAAATTGTAATCATAATTGATGAGCTTTCTGACTTGATGATGGTATCTCCAGCAGAAGTAGAAGAATATATATTTAGGTTAGCTCAAATGGCTAGAGCAGCTGGCATTCATTTAGTTATTGCTACCCAAAGGCCTTCTGTTGATGTTATAACAGGAGTTATCAAAGCCAATATTCCTTCAAGGATTTCATTTGCTGTATCTTCTCAAATTGACTCAAGAACAATCTTAGATATGGCAGGTGCGGAAAAACTTTTGGGAAAGGGTGATATGCTTTTTAATCCTATAGGAGCAGCAAAACCTATGCGAATTCAAGGTGCTTTTATCTCTGAAGAGGAAGTAGAAGCTATAGTAAATTTCTTAAAAAATCACTTTAATCCTCAATATGAAGAAATAGAAATTGAAGAAAAAACAAATGGAAAAACTTTTGAACAACAAGAAGATGAGTTATTAGAAGATGCTATTTCTGTAATTTTAGAAACAGGGCAAGCCTCTATTTCAATGTTGCAAAGAAGATTAAGAATCGGTTATGCGAGAGCTGCCCGAATCATAGACCAGTTAGAACAAAAAGGCATTATAAGCGGTTATGATGGTTCTAAGCCAAGACAAATTCTTTTATCAAAAGAAGAAATAAAAAAAATACTAGAAGAATCTTAAAAATAGAAAGGAAATGCAGATGAAAAATATAGGGATTATATCTCTTGGATGTCCTAAAAACACAGTTGATTCAGAAAAAATGATAGCAATTTTAAAAGAAAAAGGTTACAACATAGTAAATGATGAAAATGAGGCTGATATACTCATTATAAATACTTGTAGCTTTATAGAAGATGCAAAAAGAGAGTCAATAGAATATATCATTGAGATGGGAAAACTCAAAAACCGCAGGCTAAAATACCTTATTGCAACTGGCTGCTTGACTGAAAGATATAATAAAGAATTATTAAAAGAACTTCCTGAATTAGATGCAGTAATTGGCACTGGAGATTTCCCCAAAATTGCAGAAGTGATAGAAGAAATAGAAAAAGGAAAAACTGTTTTAGAATATGGACACGCTAATTTACTAAATGATGAAGGAATACAGCGCATTTTAACTACGCCAAATTATTACGCCTATTTAAAAATTGCAGAAGGTTGTAGCAATGCTTGTTCTTTTTGCATAATTCCAAAGATTAGAGGAAGATACAGAAGTCGCAAAATGGAGGACATACTAAAAGAGGCTGAGGAACTCGTCAAAAAAGGTGCAAAAGAACTTATACTCATTGCTCAAGACACTACAAAATATGGAATAGATATTTATAAAAAATTTATGTTGCCTCAGCTTTTAAAGGAATTATCGTTAATTCCTAATTTAAAATGGATAAGATTGCTTTATGCCTATCCGGACAGTGTCACAGACGAACTTATAGAGGAAATCAAAGCAAACAAAAAAGTAGTAAAATACATTGATATACCTCTGCAGCACTCTAATGATGAAGTGTTAAAAAGAATGAACAGGCACACTACAAGGCAAAAAATAGAGGAAGTTATAAATAAACTCAGAACCATTCCTAATATGGTAATACGTACTACTTTTATGGTAGGATTCCCTGGAGAAACAGAAGAAGAATTTGAAGATTTAAAACATTTTGTAAAAGAAAAAAGGTTTGAAAGAGTTGGAGTTTTTGCATATTCGCGAGAAGAGGGAACTAAATCTTATTATATGAAACCCCAAATTAAAAAGAGCGTAAAACTTAGAAGACAACAAGAGTTGATGGAAATACAAAAGGAAATTTCTTATCAACATAATCTTTCAAAAGTGGGGAAGCAGTTAGAGGTACTAATTGAAGGTTTTGAAGATGGAATATATTATGGCAGAAGTTATATGGATGCCCCTGAGATTGATGGTGTCGTTTATGTAAAAAGCGACAAAAAGCTCACTGCTGGAGAGTTTGTAGTAGCAACTATAACAGATGCCTATGAGTACGATTTGGTGGGGGAATATTAATGAATTTAGCTAATAAACTTACCATGTTAAGACTTTTTTTAATTCCTGTTTTTATGTTTTTTATGTTTGTCAAAGGTCCCTACAACGATTTTATAGCTGCAGGAATATTTGCACTTGCAGCATTAACTGACAAATTTGATGGATATGTTGCAAGAAAATTTAATCAAATAACTAATTTAGGGAAATTCATAGACCCGCTGGTAGACAAAATAATGGTTTCTTCTGCTTTAGTAGCTTTAGTACAAATGGGACGCATTCAAAGTTGGATTGTGGCAGTTATATTAGCAAGAGAATTTTTAATAACAGGTATTAGAACTGTTGCTGCTGACAAGGGAATTGTCATTGCTGCCAGTAATTATGGTAAATATAAAACTACTTTTCAAATGATAGCAGTACTCGCATTGATGGTTAATAATTACCCTTTTAGTCTTATAAATTTTCCTTTTGACACTGTAATGATATATATAGCTTTAATTTTAACAATTTATTCAGGGGTGGATTACATTATAAAATCCAAAAATTTATTAAAAGACTAAAGAGGTGTTTTAATTGAGAGGAGAAATTATTTCTGTCGGTACGGAGCTACTATTAGGACAAATTTTAAATACTAACGCTAAGTATTTATCTGAAAAATTAGCTCTTTTGGGTATAGATATATATTTCCATACTAACGTTGGAGATAACGAAGAAAGATTAAAAGAATGTTTAAATATTGCTTTTAACCGTTCTGACCTTATAATAACAACAGGTGGATTAGGTCCTACAGTTGATGATATTACAAAAGAAACAGTGGCTTCTTTTTTAGGTCTTCCTCTTATAGAAAGCCAAGAAGCGAAAGAGAAGATAATAAAATTTTTTGAAAAAATAGGGCAAACACCCACCATGAATAACTTCAAACAGGCTCTTTTTCCAAAAGGTGCAAAAATTTTGCCAAATAAGAATGGAACAGCTCCTGGCTGTATAATAGAAAGGGAGGATAAAATTATAATTATCCTACCAGGTCCACCTTCTGAGCTCATTCCAATGTTTGAGGAATATGTATATCCTTACCTAAAAAGCAAAACCAGCGAAATTATCAAGTCTCGAGTTATAAAAATATTTGGTTTAGGCGAATCAAAAGTAGAGGAAATGGTAAAGCCACTTTTGTTTAATTCTAATCCCACTGTTGCCCCTTTAGTAGGTGATGGATATGTAACTTTGAGAATAACTGCAAAAGGACATGATGACAAAGAAATTTTAAAAATGATTGAAGATATGGAATCAAGGATTAGAAGGATAATTGGTGACTACATATATGCTGTTGATGAAGAAGAAATGGAAGAAATTGTGGTAAAATTGCTGCAAAAAAACAAATTAACTCTTGCTGTCTCTGAATCCTGTACAGGTGGCTTATTGGCCAAAAAAATAACTGATGTATCTGGTGCTTCAAAAATTTTTAATTTAGGTATTGTTTCTTACAGCAATGAAGCGAAAGAAAACATTTTAGGGGTTAAAAAATCTACTTTAGAATCTTATGGAGCAGTAAGCCATGAGACAGCAAAAGAAATGGCAGAAAACATAAGAAAATTAGCCAATGCTGATTTCGGCCTATCTACTACTGGAATTGCAGGACCTACAGGTGGAACACCTGAAAAACCGATAGGATTAGTGTATGTAGGTTTTGCTACCAATGAAAAAGTCTATGTAAAAAAATTAATGCTACATGGCGATAGAGACAGAATACGAACAAAGACTGTACTGCATGCTTTGGACATGGTGAGAAGATATCTTCTTGGAATAAAAATTGACTAGTTTTATCCATTAATATATAATTAATTTAATACAATACCTTGTATTTTTAGGAGGTAAATAATAAATGATAGAAAAGCAAAAAGCTTTAGAAATGGCTATAAGCCAGATAGAGAGACAGTTTGGCAAGGGTTCTATAATGAGATTGGGAGATACTGCAAAATTGAATGTAGAAGTAATACCTACTGGTTCTCTAGAATTAGACATTGCTTTAGGTGTTGGTGGAGTTCCAAGGGGAAGGATAATAGAAATTTTTGGTCCTGAATCTTCAGGGAAAACTACTTTAGCACTACACATGATAGCAGAAGCGCAAAAAATGGGAGGAACGGGTGCTTTTATAGATGCAGAACATGCTCTTGATCCTGTATACGCAAAAAATCTAGGAGTAAATATTGAGGACTTATTAGTGGCACAGCCTGATACTGGTGAACAAGCTTTAGAAATTGCAGAAGCTCTTGTCAGAAGTGGTGCTGTTGATATAATTGTAATAGACTCTGTTGCTGCATTGGTACCTAAAGCAGAAATTGATGGTGAAATGGGAGATAGCCATGTGGGACTTCAGGCGAGATTGATGTCTCAAGCTTTAAGAAAATTAGCAGGGGTCACGAGTAAATCTAAAACTATTGTGGTCTTTATAAATCAACTGAGAGAAAAAGTAGGAATTATGTTTGGAAATCCTGAAACAACCCCTGGGGGAAGAGCCTTGAAATTTTATGCCACAATAAGATTAGACGTGAGAAAAGTAGATCCAATAAAGCAAGGAAATGAAATAGTCGGAAACAGAACCCGTGTCAAAGTTGTAAAAAATAAAATTGCTCCCCCTTTTAAACAAGCAGAATTCGATATAATGTATGGAGAAGGTATTTCAAGAGAAGGAAGCATTTTGGATATTGGCACAAGTATAGACATAATTGAAAAAAGTGGTGCTTGGTATTCCTATGGAGATATACGATTAGGGCAAGGAAGAGAAAACGCAAAGCAATTTTTAAAAGAAAACAAAGAAATTGCTGATGAAATTGAAAGAAAAATTAGAGAAAATTTCAATCTAGCTTATAATAAAATAAAATCCTCCCCTGATGCAATAGTAGAATGACCCCTTATTGTGGGGTTATTTTATTACAAAAGGAGAAATAAGCATGATAATAACTACTATAGAAAAGCAGAAAAAAAATAAAACGCAATATAATGTTTACATAGATGGAGAATATGCCTTTAGTTGCAATTTAGAAGATTTGATCTATTTAGGCATAGAGGAAGGAAAAGAACTAGATAGTGAACAGTATAATTATTATGTAAACTATACTGCAACAAGACAAGCGAGTGACTACGCATTTAAACTTTTATCAAGAAAAATGTTAACAGAAAAAGAACTTTCTCAAAAGCTTGAAATGAAAGGTTTTGAAGAAAATGTTATAAAAAGTGTTATTGAAAAGCTGAAAAGCTATAACTATATCAATGACAAAGTTTACGCTAAATTATTTATAGAACAAAAAATAAACCAACTATACAGTAGGCGAAAAATTTATTACGAACTTATAAAAAAAGGAATTAGTAAAGAACTGATCCAAGAAAGTTTAAACAATTTTTATCCTGAAGAAAAAGAAGTTGAAATAATAAAAAAAATAATTGAAAAAAAATCAAAATTCCAAGAAGACACTAAAAAGTTAAAAAACTATCTTTACAACAACGGGTTTCAAATTGAAAACATTAGTGATGCCTTGAAAGAAAAGGATTTATAACTTGACATAATTTTGAAAAGGGTCTAAAATAAAATATGAATAACTACTAAGGAGGTGTAAGAGTATTAGCCATGTTGAATTGATAATCACAGCACTTATTGCAATAGTAGTCGGCTTTCTAATTGGTTATTTAGCAAGAAAGATTATTGCAGAATCCAAAATAAAAAGTGCAGAAAGTTTAGCGCGGACCATATTAGAAAGTGCGAAAAGAGACGCTGAAAATAAAAAAAGAGAGCTGTTATTAGAAGCCAAAGAAGAAATTCACCGTATGCGAAGCGATTTAGAAAAAGAAATAAGGGATCGCAGAGGTGAACTGCAACGTTTAGAAAAAAGACTTCTTCAAAAAGAAGAAACTTTGGATAAAAGATCCGAAACTTTAGAACAAAAAGAAAATCTTCTTGAAGAAAAGCAAAAAGAGATTCAACAATTGGAAGAACAAATTTCACTGCTCCATCAAAAAGAGATAGAAGAGTTAGAAAGAATTTCGGGACTGAGCCGTGAAGAAGCAAAAGCTATTTTATTTGAAAGTGTTCAAAAAGATATACAACATGAAATGGCTGTAATGATTAAAGAAATGGAAAACAAAGCTAAAGAAGAAGCAGAAATGAAAGCGCGAGAAATAATTGGCACTGCCATTCAACGTTGTGCAGCTGATCATGCCGCTGAAACAACTGTATCCGTTGTTACTCTTCCTAATGATGAAATGAAAGGTCGCATAATAGGGAGGGAAGGTAGAAATATAAGGACAATAGAGACATTAACAGGAATTGACCTTATAATAGATGATACTCCTGAGGCTGTTGTCATTTCAGGCTTTGACCCTATACGAAGGGAAATTGCACGGATTGCCTTAGAAAAATTGATTGAAGATGGGCGAATACATCCTGCGAGAATAGAAGAAATGGTAGAAAAGGCTAAAAAAGAAGTAGACAACATGATAATTAAAGCAGGCGAAGAAGCGGCTTTTGAAGTAGGAATTCACGGTTTGCATCCCGAGCTTATTAAGTTATTAGGAAGACTTAAATTTAGAACTAGCTACGGGCAAAACGTCTTAAAGCATTCTATCGAAGTAGCTCATTTGGCAGGGCTTATGGCTTATGAATTAGGTGCAGATGCTTTGGTGGCCAAAAGAGCAGGACTTTTACATGATATAGGTAAAGCCGTAGACCATGAGGTAGAAGGTCCTCATGTCATGATAGGTGCAGAACTCGCTAAAAAGTATCACGAATTTGACACTGTTATTCATGCTATAATGGCTCATCATAATGATGTGGAACCTCAGACTGTTGAGGCAGTATTAGTACAAGCAGCAGATGCCATTTCTGCTGCAAGACCAGGGGCAAGGAGAGAAGCATTAGAGGCTTATATTAAGCGTCTAGAAAAGTTGGAACAAATCGCTAATTCTTTCGAAGGTGTAGAAAAGTCTTATGCTATACAAGCAGGAAGAGAAATCAGAATAATGGTAAAACCTGAAATTGTCAATGATGATGATATTGTCATTTTAGCACGAAATATAAGCAAAAAAATTGAAGAAGAAGTTGAATATCCAGGTCAAATAAAAGTGACTGTCATAAGAGAGACAGTAGCGGTAGATTATGCGAAATAAAGCATTGAAAAAAAGCGTGCGACGAGCACGCTTTAAAAGTTTCATTATAAATTTTCACAAACTTATTGTTTTAATAAGTAGGTTTGTGTAATAATAAATTTGAGAAAATTATTTTTTGGAGGTTACCAATGAAGATACTTATCATCGGCGATATTGTTGGAAGATTGGGTAGAGATATATTAAAAGAGCGCTTGCAAGAACTAATATCAGAATATAATGTTGACATTGTTATAGCTAATGGCGAAAATGCTGCGGGAGGGAATGGTCTAACCCGTAAAGTTGCTGATGAACTCTTTGAAATGGGAATTGCTGCATTAACAATGGGAAATCATGTTTGGGATCAAAAAGAAATATTAAAATTTATTGATGAAGAAGTGCGAATTGTAAGGCCTGCCAATTATTTAGAGGAAACACCTGGCAGAGGTTCTATAGTACTTAATTTTAAAAATTCAAAAATTGGCATTATAAATTTACAGGGAATTACTTTTATGCCTTGTAATAGAAATCCTTTTTTTGTAGCTTTAGAAGAAGTAGAAAAATTAAAAGTTGAGACCAATATAATCCTCGTAGATTTTCACGCAGAGGCTACTTCTGAAAAAATAGCTATGGGATATTTTTTAGATGGAAAAGTAAGTTGCGTATTTGGAACTCATACTCATGTACAAACGGCTGATGAGAAAATATTACAAAATGGGACAGCTTATATAACTGATGTTGGTATGACAGGTCCTAGTGATTCTATATTAGGAATAGATAAAGAATTAATAATTAAAAGATTTACGTCATCTGTACCTGTACGCTTTGAAGTTGCAAAAAAAGGTCCTGCCCAAATTAATGCCATTGTAATTTCTGTTAATGAAATAACAGGAAAATGCTATAGCATAGAACGCATTAATAAAATTTATTCATAAAAAGAAGGATTTTTAAAACAAATGTAGAATATTAACAAGAAGAAAATCATTTGTCTTTAAGGGGGAAAAACAATGGAAGTGTTAAAAGTTTCAGCAAAGTCTAATCCAAATGCTGTAGCAGGAGCGTTGGCAGGGGTGCTACGGGAGCGTGGAGGTGCAGAAGTTCAAGCAATAGGTGCAGGTGCAATAAATCAAGCTGTAAAAGCTGTTGCAATCGCAAGAGGGTTTGTGGCTCCCAGCGGAATTGACTTAATTTGCATTCCTGCTTTTACAGACATTGAAATAGACGGTGAAGAAAGGACAGCAATAAAATTAATTGTAGAGCCGAGATAAAGAATAACCTGCATTTTGCAGGTTATTTTAAATTATAAAAGCAAGATTTAGAGAAAGGTTGTGATATTATATGTTTGCAGACCTTCATATGCATTCAAAAGCCTCCGATGGAACTAATTCGCCTTCTGAAGTAGTTCGATTGGCAAAAGAACACGGACTTAGCTGCATTTCTCTAACAGATCACGATACAATTGATGGTGTTGAAGAAGCCATGGAAGCTTCTGCTAAATATGAGATTGAAGTTATTCCTGGAATTGAGTTTAATTGCTATTATCAAAATCAAGAAGTTCATATTTTAGGTTATTTTATAAATTACAAAGATAAAAAATTTTTTGAAAAGTTGGAAGAAATGAAAAAGTTGAGAAATGATAGAGCCAAAGCGATTTTAAAAAAATTAAATGAATTAGGAGTTGATATTTCTATAGAAGATGTGTTGGAATTTACAAATGAAAAATTCATAGGAAGACCTCATATAGCAAGAGCTCTGATAAAAAAGAATTATGTAGAAAGTGTAAAAGAAGCTTTTGAAAAATACATAGGAGTTGGTGCCCCTGCTTATGTAGAAAGATATAGAATCACCCCTTTTGAAGCAATAAAGCTTATTTTAGGAAATGGAGGTGTTCCTGTCTTAGCTCATCCTGGTTTACTTCAAGATGATAGTATTATTGAGGAATTGACAATTGAGGGATTGATAGGAATAGAAGTATACCATTCAAAACACACTACTGAAGATGTGAAAAAGTATCTAAACAAAGCAAAAAAATACAAATTAATTATAACTGGAGGTTCAGACTTTCACGGTAAAGAAGTAGATGGCAGAGACCTTTTAGGAACCATAAAGTTAGACTATGAATATATTGAAATATTGAAAAGTAAAGCTAAAAATTTTGTAGAAATATCAAAATAATTAAGTTAAAATAATATTGTGACTTGTATAACCAGACCCTCTGGAGGTGTAAAAATTGAATTTATCCCAAAATGCCTTACAAATTACCCCTTCTATGACATTAGAAATAACAGCAAAGGCAAAACAGCTAAAAGCCCAAGGCATAGACGTCATAGATTTCGGAGTGGGGGAACCAGATTTTGATACACCTGATTACATAAAAGAAACTGCAATTGACGCGATAAAAAATGGCTATACTAAATACACTCCTTCCTCAGGCATTTCTGAGTTAAAAAAAGCAGTATGTGACAAACTTTTAAGAGATAACGGCCTTAAATATCAACCAGAACAGATTGTCATATCAAATGGTGCAAAACACTCTATATATAACGCTCTTTGTGTAATTTTAAATCCTGGCGACGAAGTTATAATTCCTGTACCTTATTGGTTAAGCTATCCTGAGATGGTAAGGCTGGCTTATGGAAAGCCTGTCTTTGTAAAAACAAAAGCAGAAAATGACTTTAAAATTACAGCCGAAGAATTAAAAAATGCTATTACCTCTAAGACAAAAGCTTTAATTTTAAATACCCCCAACAATCCAACTGGCTCAGTATATACTAAAGAAGAGTTAAAAGAACTTGCAAAAATTATTGAAGAAGCAAATATTTTTGTCATTTCAGATGAAATATACGAAAAATTAATTTACGAAGGCTGTCACATCAGTATCGCCTCTTTAAATGAAAAAATTAAAGAACTGACAATTTTGGTAAACGGCATGTCTAAAACTTATGCTATGACAGGATGGAGAATTGGATATACTGCTTCTTCTTTAAAAATAGCAAAAGTTATGTCAAACATTCAAAGTCACACCACCTCAAATCCCAATTCAATTGCTCAATATGCCAGTGTAGCCGCTTTATCAGGAGATGAAACTGTTATTAAAAGAATGGCAGAAGAATTCAATAAAAGAAGAGTTTATATGGTAGAAAGGTTAAATAAAATAAAGGGATTAAAATCAAATAAACCTCAAGGTGCTTTCTATATAATGGTAAATATAGATGAATATATTGGAAAAGAGATAAAAGGAAAAATTATTAGAGGTTCCATAGATTTTGCAAATGCTTTAATTGAAGGAGCAAATGTAGCAGTTGTTCCTGCTTTGCCTTTTGGAATGGACAATTACATTAGGATTTCTTATGCTACTTCCCTTGAAAATATTGAAAAAGGTCTAAATAGAATTGAAGAATTTTTAAATAAAGCATAATGAGGAGGTAAATATGCGAGACACTTACCAGAATCCGTTAATAACAAGATATGCTAGCAAAGAAATGGCCCAAATCTTCTCTGATGATGAAAAATTTAAAACTTGGCGAAGATTATGGGTAGCCTTGGCAAAAAGCCAAAAAGAATTAGGGCTTAATATTACAGATGAACAGATTAAAGAAATGGAAGAAAATATAGACAACATAAACTATGAAGATGCGGAAAAATTCGAAAGAGAATTTCGACATGATGTTATGGCTCACATACATGCCTATGGTCTTTTGTGCTCAAAAGCAAAGCCTATAATCCATTTAGGAGCTACCTCTGCTTTTGTAGATGACAATACTGACATAATTCTTATGGATAAGGCTTTTAAGCTAATTGAAAAGAAACTTCTTAAAGTAATAAAAGTTCTATCCGAATTTGCTTTAAAATATAAAGATTTACCTACTTTAGGTTATACTCACTTTCAACCAGCTCAACTTACTACAGTTGGTAAAAGAGCATGCCTTTGGATCCAGGATTTAATTCTCGATTTACAAGACTTAAGATATAGAAGAGAAAACATAATGTTAAGAGGGGTAAAAGGTACTACTGGTACACAAGCAAGTTTTATGGAACTTTTTGGTGGTAATGAAGAAAAAGTAAAAGAGCTAGACAGATTAGTAATAGAAAAAATGGGATATAAAAAGTCCTTCCCTGTGACAGGACAAACTTATACGAGAAAATATGACTTTATGCTCTTGTCTGTTTTAAGCGGTATTGCTCAAAGTGCTCACAAATTCAGCAACGACTTGAGGCTTTTGCAACATTTAAGAGAAATTGAAGAGCCCTTTGAAGAAAAACAAATAGGCTCCTCTGCAATGGCTTATAAAAGAAATCCTATGAGAAGCGAGAGAATGGCAGCTTTAAGTAGGTATGTTATTGTAACACTTTTAAATACATCAATTACTTCTTCTACTCAATGGTTTGAAAGAACCTTGGATGATTCGGCTAACAGGCGGATTGTAATACCTGAAATGTTCCTTGCCACAGATGCTATATTAAATCTTTACATAAACATTGCGTCTGGTTTAAAAGTAAACAAAAAAGTAATTGAAAAAAATGTGATGAAGGATTTGCCTTTTATGGCTACAGAAAAGATTTTGATGGAAGCAGTACTTAAAGGTGGGGACAGACAAGAGTTACATGAAGCCATAAGAGTATATTCCTTAAAAGCAGCAGAAGAAGTTAAAAATGGAGAAGAAAATAGATTACTCTATTATATACAAAATGACCAAAGATTTAAACTTTCCCAAGAAGAAATTAAAGAATTAGTTGACCCTATAAAATTTACCGGAAGAGCTGTAAGCCAGACTGAAGAATACATTAAGGAAATTGTAAACCCTATTTTAGCAGATTTTAAAGAAGATGTAGATGCAAAAGTAGAAGTATAAAATTTGTTCACTTTCCACATCCCAATATCATAGAATAACAATAAAAATGGTATTGGGATGTGGTGGTAGATGGGAATATGGCCAGTTTTTTTTGAAGGATATAAAATAGAAAAAAAGTCAGAAGATAAACCTAAAGAAGTTACAACAACTGTGGATGATAAAAAATTACAAGAAGAAGCTTTAAAAGAGCTAAATTCTTTGATAGGCCTTAATAAAGTGAAAGAAATTATACAAGAAATTTACGCTTTCTCGCAACTGCAAATAAAGCGTAAAAAGGAAGGATTAGCCACTGAACCTATAGTATTACATATGATATTTAAAGGCAATCCAGGAACTGGCAAAACTACTGTAGCAAGGATATTAGGAAAGCTTTTAAAAAGTATAGGAGTTTTAGAAAAAGGCCATGTAGTCGAAGTAGAGAGAGCTGATCTAGTAGGAGAATACATAGGGCATACTGCTCACAGAGTTCGTGAAAATGTAAAAAAAGCTTTGGGAGGAATTTTGTTTGTAGATGAAGCTTATTCTTTGGCAAGGGGTGGAGAAAAAGACTTTGGCAAAGAAGCTATTGATACTCTTGTCAAAGAAATGGAAGACAATAGGAATAAATTTATACTTATATTAGCAGGTTACAAACACGAAATGGAATATTTTTTAAATACCAATCCCGGACTTCGCTCCAGATTTCCAATCCAGATAGATTTTCCTGATTATACTATAGATGAACTTCTTCAGATTGCGGAACTCATGGTAAAGAACAGGCAATATAAGCTTACAGAAAGTGCAAAGAGAAGATTAATGAAAATATTGATTCGTGACGACAATTCAAGAGAAATGGGAAATGCGCGCCTTGTAAGGAATATCATAGAAAGAGCAATCAGAAAACAGGCTGTAAGAGTTTTAAACAAAATAAATATAACCAAAGAAGATTTAATAACAATTGACAGTATAGACATTAGAGAGGACTGAGAAAATGGACACAAAAAAATTTTTGCAGAACAATTTCCATATAAACTCAAAAATAATCGAGGTTATAGAAAAAGCAGAAAAAGATTGTCATCCTGTATTTAGAAAGATTGATAAGATTGTAGAGTACAATCAGTATAAGGTCATATATCATTTCCAAAGGAACAAATTAAGTGATATCCATTTTAATGGCACAACTGGCTATGGATATGGTGACATAGGGCGAGAGACAATCGAAAAGATATATGCAGGAATATTTGCCGCAGAAGACGCTCTAGTAAGGCCTCAAATCGTTTCTGGAACCCATGCGATATCATTATGCCTATTTGGCAATTTAAAACCAAATGAAGAGCTAATTTCGGCTTGTGGAAGGCCCTATGATACGTTAGAAGAAATAATAGGTATAAAAGGGGAGGGGAGGGGAAGTTTAAAAGAATATGGAGTCATATATAAAGAAATTCCCCTCCTCGAAGATGGAGAAATAGATATAGAAAGGGTAAAAAAAGCAATAACCTCAAAAACTAAAATGGTGATGATTCAACGATCAAAAGGATATGACTATAGAAAGTCTTTGAAGATAGAAGATATAGAAAAGGCAATTAGTGAAATTAAAAAGGTAAAAGAAGATGTAATTATATTTGTAGATAATTGCTATGGAGAATTTACTGAGATAAAAGAACCGACAGAAGTAGGAGCCGACATTATAGCAGGTTCTCTTATAAAAAACATGGGTGGGGGAATTGCTCCTACTGGTGGATACGTAGTAGGTAAAAAGGAGTTGGTAAAAAATGCCTCTTACAGATTATACGCTCCTGGTATTGGAAAAGAAGTAGGTCCTTCTTTAGATTTAAATAGATTGATTTTACAAGGGTTATTCCTTTCACCTCAAGTGGTAGGACAAGCTTTAAAAGGAGCTGTTCTTTTAGCGAAAATTATGTCAGACTTAGGCTATGAAGTTATTCCAAAATATGACGAAGAAAGAACTGATATAGTTCAAGCTATTAAATTTAAAACTGCTGAAGAGTTGATATCTTTTATCCAGGGAATACAAATGGGTTCTCCAGTAGACTCTCATATAATTCCTGAGCCTTGGGACATGCCGGGATATCAAGATAAAGTCATAATGGCAGCAGGAGGATTTATACAAGGCTCTTCTATAGAGTTAAGTGCAGATGCCCCTATAAGAGAACCTTATATCGCATACGTGCAGGGTGGCCTTACTTATCCTCAAGTAAAATTGGCAATAACTATTGCCTTAAATAATATTTATAAGAATCAATTGGAAAATTAAATAAAGACAGACACGAAGTAAAAAACGCTTTGTGTCTGTCTTTATTTGCTATTCCTTTTGTGATAAAGGATTTTTATTTACAGCTTCTTTTAATTGTGAATCATCTACATGGGTATAAATTTGCGTCGTAGAAACGTTAGAATGCCCTAAGAGCTTTTGTAAAGTCCTTATATCTACATTACCATATCTGTACATCAAAGTCGCGGCTGTATGGCGCAATTTATGGGCAGAATATTTTTTTCCTCCTAAATTAGCATTTTTTAAATGTTTTTTCACAGTATATTGTACGGTTTTTACACTTATTCTTTTTAATCTTTTGCTCAAAAACAAAGCCTTTTTATCTTTCACTCCTTCTTTAGGCCTTACTCTCAAATATGCATTTATTGCATTAATACAGGCGTCATTTAAATAAACTGTTCTTTGTTTATTTCCTTTTCCTATAACTGTTAGTTTATCGTCTTTAATGTCGTCTATATTTATATTCACCAGTTCAGAAACCCTAAGCCCACAGTTTAAAAACAAAGTTATGATAGCATAATCCCTTTCTTTAAAAGGTCCATCTATAGAATCCAAAAGTTTTTTACTTTCATCAAGAGTAAGGTAGATAGGCTGTCTTACAGAAAGTTTCGGCGACTCTAATTCTTGAGTAGGATTTTTATTTATCACTTTAGCTTTTTTGTAAAGATAATCATAAAATGACCTTAAACTTGCTACTTTTCGAGCACGAGCAGGGGGAGTATTAGACCTTTCGTTAGTTACAAAGTTGAGGTAAGCATATAAATCGTTTAAATCAACAGATTCTATTAAGTCAACATCTACATCAGAAATATCTATTTCATCAAATTCAACATCAGGGCTTACTTTTCCGCGTCTTTGCTTTAAAAAGCGTAAAAACAAAACCAAGTCATAGGCATAAGCTTTTACAGTATTATAAGAACGGGCTTTTACCGTCGAAAAGTAGTTTAAAAATTCTTCAAGAAGAGGCGGGTATCTAGTAAAACCATTATTAGAAATATTAGAAGCTTTATTAGACATTCTCATAACTCCTTTCTACAATTCTAATTATACGAAATAGTTATTTCGTATAATTACTTGTATATATGATACCATATATATAATACTTAAATCAAGCTATTTTTAGACTAACGTTCAAAATTATTAAAAAGCTCAAGGAACCTTACTAAACTAAGATTCCTTGAGCTTAAAACTCTTATAACTTTTTAGTATTTCTTTTTATTTGCTCTGTAGCCAGTCTATCACATAAATTATTGAATTCATCATCTGCATGACCTTTTACTTTAATCCAATTGATTTGATGTCTTTTTGAAACCTCTAAAAGCTCCTTCCATAACTCTTGATTTTCTACTGGCGTTTTATCTGATTTTAGCCAATTGTTTTTCTGCCATTTTTCAAGCCAGCCTTCTTTAAAGGCATTTATCACATAACTACTGTCACTATATAAATTAACTTTACAAGGCCTCTTTAAGGCTTTCAAAGCTTCTATTACTGCTTTTAATTCCATTCTATTATTTGTAGTATTTTCTTCAAATCCTGATATTTCTTTCCTTGCTTCTTTGTATAGTAAAACTGCTGCCCAGCCACCTGGACCAGGATTACCACTACAAGCTCCATCTGTGTATATTTCAACAATATCGATATTATTTTCCATCTTTACTTCAGTCCCTTTGTTTTTTGATATGCAGCTGAAACCGCTTCAATCACCGCGCTTCTCATTGCATTTTTTTCCAAAATTCTTATACCTTCAATAGTTGTACCACCTGGAGATGTCACCATGTCTTTTAATTGACCAGGATGAAAACTTGTTTTTAGTACCATGTTACCTGCACCAGCTACAGCCTTTGAGGCTAATTTATATGCAATATCTCTTGGTAATCCCAATAATACACCACCATCTGCCAATGCTTCAATAAACATGTACACAAATGCTGGACTACAACTAGAGACAGCCATTGCAGCATCAATCAGCTTTTCTTCCACTTCTACAATTTCCCCACAGGCTTTAAAAATTTTTGTCACAACCTCTTTATCCTCTTGCTCGATCTCTTGTGAGTAACTTATAGCAGTAATACCTTCTCCTATTAAAGCAGGAGTATTAGGTATTGTTCTCACTATTTTTCCTGTTTTTAAGATATCTTTGACATGACTTATAGTTATGCCTGGAGCTATAGTAATTATTATTTTTTTAGCAGTTACTTTTGCTTTTATTTCTTCTAATACAGCATCGTAAATATTAGGTTTTACTGCTAAAATGACAATATCTGACTTTTCAGTTAGATCAGCATTGCTTTTTGCTACAATAACACCAAATTCTTTTTCTAATCCTGCTGTTTTTTCTTTCACCGGATCGTAAAGAATTAAATCTTCAGCATCTATAAAATCTGACTTTAATATGCCCTTTATAAGAGCAAGTCCCATATTACCGACGCCTATAAAGCCAATCTTCATCTTAAAAACTCCCTTGCTTTGTTATTTCAAAAAAACAGTATTAGTTGCCCTAATACTGTTTTTTTGTTGTTTACTCCTCCTTCTTTTCATCTTTATCAGAACCAGAGAAAATTACAGGCTTTTGCGGCGTTATTGTCGAAATAGCATGCTTATAGATAAGAAGTTGTTGTTTGTTTTCTGATTCCAGCACCACTGTAAAATTATCAAATCCTTTTACTAAACCCTTTAATTGAAATCCATTAATTAAGTAGACGGTTACTGGTACATGCTCTTTTCTTACTTGATTCAAAAAAATATCCTGTAAATTAATAGCTGCTTTTGAACTTGCCATCTTTATCCCCCTTCTTTAATTATGTATCATTAGTTATATTCTATCAAAAATTTAATTTTCCTGCTAAATATTTAATAATATTTTTTTTGAGTTCTTCATAATTTTTATAGTCATCTACAAAAAACCATTTGATAAATTCATAACCCTTAAACCAAGTGATCTGTCTTTTTGCATACCTCCTTGTCCCTTTTTTAATTTTTTCAACAGCCTCTTCTAAAGAAATCTCTCCTTTTAAATATTCGACAATTTCTTTATATCCTAAAGCCTGCAAAGCGGTACTGTCTTTATTATACCCGATTTTTAGCAAGTTTACCACTTCTTCAACCAAATTATTTTTTATCATTTCATCTACTCTTTGATTAATTCTATCGTATAAAATTTGTCTGTTTCTGAAATTAAGCCCTATCATTATTGGCTGATACTCTGGATTTAAACGCATACCACTCATTTTTTGATAGTAAGAAATAGGTTTGCCTGTAAATTCATAAACTTCCAAAGCCCTGATGATTCTTCTAATATCATTTGGATGGATTTTTTTTGCTGCCTCTGGGTCCACACTTTTTAATCTTTCATAAAGATATTGATTACCATAGTTGTTTGCTAATTCTTTCATTTTTTCTCTAAATTCTTTGCTTCCTTTAAAATCAGAAAAGTGCATGATATAAATTATTGAATTGATATATAAACCAGTTCCACCTACAATTATAGGAAGTTTCCCTCTTTTGTGAATATCCTTTATAATCTCTTTTGCTCTTTTTTCATATTCTGCAACACTAAACTCTTTATTCGGATCTACAATATCTATCAAATAATGAGGGATACCTTGCATTTCTTCCTTTGTGATCTTTGCTGTACCAACATTCATGTACTTATAAATTTGCATAGAATCAGCAGAAATGATTTCTCCATTAAATTCTTTTGCCAGGTCTACACTTAATTTAGACTTGCCAGAGGCGGTAGGTCCAACAATAAGCACAATTTGTATAGCCATCCCATCACCCTTATATTACATAATTCTTTTAAACATTTTTTCTAATTGAGTCTTTGTTATAGCGATTATAACAGGTCTTCCGTGAGGACAGGTGTAAGGATTTTCTGTAATCTTCAAATCTTCAAAGAGTTTATAAATCTCTCTTTCAGATAAATTATCCATGGCTTTTACTGCAGCTTTACAAGCCATCATTATAATGCTTTCTTCTTTTAAAGATATTTTATTGATAAGTTCCTTATCTCTAAGTTTTTCTACTATCTCTATAAATAACTGCCTTGCTTCTGGTTGTCCTAAAATTACAGGTACTTCCCTTAATATAATAGAATTATTCCCAAATTCCTCAAATGTATAACCTAACTTATTTAAGAGTTTTTTCTCTTGTTGAACAAGTTCTAAATCTCCTGGTTGCAATTCTACTACAATAGGAAATGTTACCTGCCTTGTTTGAATTTTTTCATATTGGGAAGTAAACTTTTCGTATAAAATCCTTTCGTGGGCAGCATGTTGGTCAATTATATAAAACACATCTTCTTTTTCTACAATTATATAAGTAGAAAACAATGTACCTACTATTCTTATATCACTTATTTTTTTAGTAATGTCATTTTTTTTATTTACTTCTTCTTTTTCATCTTCATATTCCTCATAAACTGCCAAATGGTTGTCTAAACTACTATTTTTACTATTTTCTTTTAATACATTATCTTTTAAAAAAACATTCTTACATCTAAATTCATTGTCAAGTTTCTTTTTTTCCTCTTCTAATTCTTTATCAGAAGAAGTCAAGTATAATTTCGTCTGCTCAGCTGAAATAGTTGGAGTCTCAATTTTAAAGATATTTTTCTTTTCTTCAATTTTTACTTCTGGTATCAAGTTATATTTATGAAGGCTATCCTTTATAGTTTTGTAAACAGTTTCAAAAACCCTTCTTTCATCTGAAAATTTTATCTCTAATTTTGAAGGATGTATATTCACATCAATTTGCCTTGGGTCTATTTCCATGTACAAAAAAACAGCAGGATATCGATTTACAGGTATATAAGTCTTAAAAGCTTCATCGATAGCGGCTGAGAGGGTCCTATTTTTTACGTATCTTCCATTTACATAAAAAAACTGCATATTCCTATTAGAATAATTTAAAGAATTTTTACCTGCTAAAATCTTCAGTTTTAAATCTTCTGTTTGAAAAGAAACTGACATGAGAGAAGAATAAACTTCATTTCCAAAAAGTCTTAAAATTACATCTTCTACATCTCCTTTTCCTGATGTTATAAATTGTAATTTTTTGTCCTTTACGTATTTAAAAGAAACTTCAGGATGGGAAAGGCACAATTTAGTTACGGTATCAGTTATATACATGGCCTCTGTTGAAGGTTTTTTTAAAAACTTTCTTCGTGCAGGTGTATTAAAAAACACATCTCGTACTTCAACGCTACATCCTTTTGCACAACCGCAATTAGTTTTCTCTATTACTTTCCCGCCTTCCACAACAACTTTAGTGCCAAATAAAGCACCTTCTTCTTTAGTCTGTAAAGTTACATGAGAAATTGCGGCAATGCTGGCTAAGGCCTCTCCTCTAAACCCTAATGTCCCTATATTATAAAGGTCATTATCAGATTTAATTTTGCTGGTGGCATGTCTTTCAAAAGCTAGAATAGCGTCTATTTCATTCATTCCACAGCCGTCGTCAGATACCTTTATATAAGGAATACCACCTTCCAAAATTTCTACAGTAATATTTTTACTACCTGCATCAATAGAATTTTCAATTAATTCTTTTACTATAGAAGCCGGCCTTTCAACAACTTCTCCTGCAGAAATTTTATTTATTGTCTTTTCATCCAAAAGGCGAATTTTATTCATCATACTCCGCTCCTTAGAGAAATTGCCTTCTCCTTTAATTTATATAAGTAATTTAAAGCTTGAATTGGAGTCATGTTATCTAAATCACAATTGGCTATTTCCTCAATTAACGAATCCTTAGCTGTAGAAAAAATGTCTATTTGAGTAAACGCTAGCTGCTGTGTTGCGTTTTCTAACTCGAACTTTATCACAGTATCATTTTCCAAACTTTTTAATATTTCTTTTGCTCTTTCAACAATGCTATAGGGCAACCCTGCTAATTTTGAAACTTGAATTCCATAACTTTTGTCCGCACCACCAGGTACTATTTTCCGTAAAAATATTATGTCATCTTCTCTTTCCTCTACTGAGACATTATAATTCCTTACTCCCTTCATCTTGCCTTCAAGTTTTGTTAATTCATGATAGTGAGTAGCGAACAAAGTTTTAGCCTTTATCTTTTCATGAATATATTCAATAACTGCATGAGCTATACTCATACCATCATAAGTGCTTGTACCTCTTCCTACCTCATCTAGTATTATTAAACTTTTACTAGTAGCAGATTTTAATATATTTGCCACTTCAGACATTTCCACCATAAAGGTACTCTGCCCTGCAAAAATGTCGTCGGATGCTCCTACTCTTGTAAAAATTTTATCCACAATCCCAATTTTAGCGTAAGAAGCGGGGACAAAAGAACCTATCTGTGCCATCAATACAATTAAAGCAACCTGTCTCATATACGTAGATTTACCAGCCATATTAGGGCCCGTTATTATCATGATAGGATTTTCAGGACCAATCTCTATGTCATTTGCTACAAATGATTCATCAGAAATAGTCTCTATTACTGGATGCCTGCCTTCTTTTATAACTATTCTGTCACTATAATCTACTATGGGCTTTGTATATCGATTGGTTTCTGCAACTTCTGCAAAGGAAATAAGTACATCAATTGTAGCTATATACTTGGCTGTGTCTTGTATCCTTACAATTTGGAGTTCTATTTTTTCTCTTATTTCGTTAAAAAGCTGATATTCAAGCTCTATTAATTTTTCTTCTGCTCCCAATATAGCCTCTTCTATTTCTTTAAGCTCAGGCGTTACGTACCTTTCTGCATTAGCCAACGTTTGTTTTCGTATGTATCTTTCAGGAACCTGTGGTATATTAGATTTTGTAACTTCGATATAGTAACCAAAAACTTTGTTGTAACCTATCCTCAGATTTTTTATGCCGGTTTTTTCTCTCTCCTCAGCCTCAAGGTTTGCAATCCAATTTTTGCCTTCTACCGAAGCCTTTCTCAGCTTATCTTCTGTTTCATTGTATCCATCTTTTATGATGTTTCCTTCTTTTAATTGAGTTGAGGGATCATCTTTTATCGACTTATCTATTAATTCGTATATATCTTGTAAGGTATCAAACTTTTCGTATATATCTTTCAAAAGCCGCGAACTAAATCTTTGCAATATTTCCTTAATATAGGGCAAATTTTGAAGAGATAATTTTATAGAAATAAAATCTTTTGGATTAATACTCTGATAAACAATTTTGCTGCTCAATCTTTCTAAATCATAGATTTTATTTAAAAGTTGTTTTAAATCCTGACGATTTTTATAATCATTAAAAAGCTCTTCTACTGCTTGCAGCCGAGCATCAATATGCTCTTTGTTAAGCAAAGGTTCTTCTAGCCATTTTTTTAAAAGCCTTCCCCCCATCGGAGTCACAGTTTTATCTAAAACTCCTAATAAAGAACCTTTTTTTGACTTGTTTTTATTGGATTCTAATATTTCTAAATTTTTTATTGCATTGCTGTCTAATCCCATATAGGAGTTATCCTCATATATAAGCAGTTTGTTTATATGCTTTAAAGCAGTTTTTTGCAATTCGTTTAAATAGCAGAAAAGAGTAGATAGTGAATTTACTACATAGGGCTTATCTTTTATTCCTAATTCTTCAAGTTTTTTATTAAACTGATTTTCTATTATTTTACTCTTTTCTTCATAGTAAAGTTTTTTTTCATAAGTGTTTACAGCACAATTGTTACTTTTAAAGATTTTTATATACTTATTGTTTTTTAAAAAATCTTCGTTGGCGATTATTTCTGAAGGAGCGTACTTTATTATTTCATCGTAAACTTTTTTGTTGTCTTTACAATTTTTAATTTCTGTGGCGTATAAATCTCCAGTTGTTACATCAACAGCACAAATTCCATAATTGTCCCTTTCTTTAAAGACAGACACAAGATAGTTATTTGTTTTTTCATCCATTGATTCAGGATTTATTATTGTCCCCGGAGTATATATTCTTACTACATCTCTCTTTACCAATCCTTTTGCTTTTGCAGGATCTTCCAATTGCTCACAAATAGCAACTTTATATCCTTTTTTTATCAACTTGTCTATATAAAAGTCTGCTGCATGATAAGGAACACCAGCCATTGGGGCTCTTTCTTCCGTTCCTGCGTCTCTTCCTGTCAAAGCTATTTCAAGCTCTTTAGCAGCAATTTCTGCATCTTCATAAAACATTTCATAAAAGTCCCCTAAGCGGAAAAATAGTATTGCATCTTTATATTTTTCTTTTATTTTAAGGTATTGTTCCATCATTGGAGTGACGGCCATTTTTTTGCACCTCCGACTCCTTTTTATTATATCATAAAAATAAGCGCCCATATAGGCGCACTTTTATCTTATAACTTCTACCAATTCTCCCTGCATTGTCCAAGCTTTGGTTTCGGTTATTTTAATATTGGCAAGTTTACCAATAAGGCTTTCATCTCCTACAAAGTGAACTACTTTGTTGGTTCGAGTTCGAGATGTCAATTTATTGCTGTCTCTTTTACTAATCCCTTCTATCAATACTTCCACAATTTTTCCTCTCAATTCTGCACTTTTTTCTAAGCTGATTTTGTTTTGTAACTCTATAAGTCTTTCTAAACGCTCATGTTTTACAGCATCATCTACTTGGTCTGGCATATTTGCCGCAACAGTACCTGCTCTTTTAGAGTATATAAAAGTATAAGCGGCATCAAATCGTACTCTTTGTACTAAATCCAACGTCTCCAAAAAATCTTCTTCTGTTTCACCTGGGAAACCTACAATTATATCTGTTGTTATTGCAATATCTGGAATGTTACTTCTTACTTTATCAATAATTTCTAAATAGTGCTCTTTGGTGTATTTTCTATTCATCTTTTTTAAAATTTTATTGCTACCAGCTTGTACAGGCAAATGCAAATGTTCACAAACTTTATTTAAATCCCTCATAGCATATATTAATTCATCAGAAATGTCCTTAGGATGAGAGGTCATAAACCTTATTCTTTCAATTCCCTCAATTTCATTTAGCTTGTAGAGTAGTTTTGCAAAAGTTATATTTTCATCAAGGTCTTTCCCATAGGAATTTACATTTTGTCCTAATAAAGTGATTTCCTTATACCCTTTTTGAGCTAATTCTTTTACTTCTGCTACTATATCTTCTGGCTTTCTACTCTTTTCTCTGCCTCTTGTATATGGCACTATGCAATAGGTGCAAAAATTATTGCAACCATAAATAATATTAACCCATGCCTTTAAATTGCTGTCCCTCTTGACAGGTAACTCTTCAATTACATTTTTTGTATCTTCTATAACATCTATCACTATATCTTGAGAGTTTAAAGCTTCCCATAAAAGCTGTGGAAATTTATATATATTATGAGTTCCAAAAACAATGTCTATATAGGAATATTTTTCTTTAATAGCTTCTACTACATTTTTTTCTTGCATCATACAGCCAGATACACCAATAATTAAATTAGGATTTCTAGCCTTCAATTCTTTCATTTGTGAGACTCTTCCTAATACTCTTATTTCAGCATGTTCTCTTACAGCACAAGTGTTAAAAAGTAAAACATCAGCTTGTTCCAGATTTTCAGTATATTTATATCCCATTTTTTCTAGCATACCTGCCAGTTTTTCTGAATCATGGACATTCATTTGGCATCCATAAGTTTCAATATGATAATAAAGGTCTTTGCCCTTATTTTTTTCTGCAATTTCTTTCATTATATCTTCTTGTTTTTTTAATTCTTCCTTAGTTACATAAATGTTAGTAGACATTATTAACACCTCTTTTATCTCTGGGGAGTAATTTTTCTATAAAAAAAAGTTTTAATTGGTTCAAAATTGTATCTATATGGCAATATTATTTGCTCTGTACTACCCACAAAGAATATTCCGTCGTCATTTAAAGACTCATAAAATTTTTTATATATTTTATCTTTAGCTGCATCATTAAAATATATTAACACATTTCTACAAATTAATAAATCTATATTTTTTGGATATTCGTCATTCAATAAGTCATGCCTTTCAAATTGCACACTTTTTCTAATATCCTCAGTTATCTGATAACTTTTGTCATCATTTTTTCTAAAGAATTTTCCTAAATATTCTTGAGGTACTTTTTTAACAGTCTCAACCGAATATATACCTTTTTTAGCTTTTTCTAGTACGCTTACATCTATATCAGTAGCAATAATTGCCACATCTTTTAGATCTATAAATTTTGTCAAAAGCATAGCTACAGAATAAGGTTCTTCTCCAGTAGAACAAGCGGCACTCCATACTCTAAAACCTTTTTTTATAATGTGGGGTAAAAGGTCTTTCTCTAAGATTTCCCATTGTGAAGGGTTTCTAAAAAATTCAGTTACATTAATGGTAATGTAATTTAGAAACTCCTCATATAATGTTTTATTGATAGTAAGTTCCTTATAATACTCCTCATAGGAACTAAATTTGCGGCTAGTAATCAAAGATTCTAATCTTCTCTTCATTTGCTTTTCCTTGTATAAAGACAAATCTATTCCAGTTAATTTATGTATTTTTTTTACAAAGTCCTCATAACCTACCATAAATATGTTCACCTCTAATTATAGAAAAAAGTGGCTTTAAAAGCCACAATTTAATAACTTTTCGGATGAAATTAAATTAGTAATTAACCACCTTCACTGGTTTTTCGAATACTCCACGTTTTACCTCTGTTGCAGTCATGTTTTGTGCTCTTAACATTTTCGCTATATAGTTACAGGCATCCCACGGATTGACATCATCGCCACAAGTAAATACGTCAACCGCGGCATAACCCAATTCTGGCCAAGTATGGATAGTTATATGAGATTCTGATATGACCACTACTCCGCTTACGCCCTGGGGATTAAATTTATGGAAAGCTACTTCCCGTATCTCTGCGCCTGATACTATTGCAGACTGAACCATTATGTCTTCGATTAATTCCAAGTTGTCTAAAATGTCGCTATCGCACCCATAAATCTCTGCCAAAATGTGGCGACCCAAAGCATTCATTTTGTATCCTGCCTCCTTTACTAAAATAATGTATACATTCAATGATTTTAATTTTATCAGATTTTTTTCTTTTGTCAAGGTTTTTTACATGACAGTTTAAAAATTTTTATTAAATATTCCTCCTACACTAATTCTAACTTTTAATGCTTTATTTGTACAATATCTTCACAATAACCTTTAAAAAATCACTCTTCTTCCTTTTCCCCTTTTAAAAATCTAATTTTCTTTATTACCTCTTCTATTACATAATCAGGAGTTGAAGCTCCTGCTGTTATCCCTATAATCTCTCGGTCTTTTACCATCTCAAGAGTCAATTCTTTAGCATCTTCTATATGAAAGGTATTTTTACAATTTTTTTCACATATCTTTTTTAACTTTTGAGTATTAGAACTATGCTTTCCACCAATCACAAACATCACATCTACTTTTTTTGAGAGCTGCTCTGCAGATCCTTGTCTTTTTTGGGTAGCATCGCATATAGTATTAAAAAAAACAAGGTCTTTAACTTTTAGCTTTATTACTTCTAAAATATCTTCCCAATACCTTCCAATGAGGGTGGTTTGCGCAACTGCACATGCCTTCTCCAATTTAGGTAATTTATGAGCTTCTTCAATTGAATTTACCACATAAGCAGTGTCATCACACCATCCGTTTACTCCTATTACTTCTGGATGATTTCTATCTCCTACAATGATAATAGAGTAGCCCTTGTGGTAGTACTCATAAACTGTATTTTGTACCTTTTTTACAAATGGGCAGGTAACATCTATAACTTCAATTCCTTTTTTAGCGAGAAAATCGTATAATTTTTTAGACACCCCATGACTTCGGATAATTAATTTATCACCCTCAGTCAATTTATCCAACTCTTCTTCTTCAATAACATTAACCCCTTTTTTCGATAAGTCCGATATAACTTTTGGATTATGAATAATTTCACCTAGCATGTATATTTTCCGGCCTGAGTTTTTTTCAATTTCATAATATGCAGTTTCAATGGCTCTTTTTACGCCAAAACAAAAACCTGCATACTCAGCAATCAATATTTTCATTCTTGACCTCCTACAACAATTTTGCAATTTCTTTCATTATTTCCTCTCCAATAACAAAAAGTTGCTGAGATGAAAGTCTAGAATTAGCATATTTATCAAAATTCATTGGTTTACCGATATTTATAATAATTTTAGAAAAGAGACCATATCTACCTTTAATCGCTATAGGCACTACTGGAGCGTTTCCCTTAATGGCTAACATAGCAACTCCTGGTTCAGCCTTTTGAAGCTGACCAGTTTTACTTCTTGTACCTTCCGGAAAAATTCCAATTGCTTTTCCTTTTTTTAAGTAAGTTAAAGCAGTTTTAATAGCTGATAAATCAGCGGTACCTCTTTTAACGGGAAAAGCTCCTAAGCCTGTCCCTAAAAGAAGCCTTAAAAAGGGATTTTTAAAAAGCTCTTCTTTTGCCATAAAATATATTCGCCTATTTAAAAGTGCACCTATTACAGGAGGATCTAAAAAACTTATATGATTAGAACAAATGATTACCGGGCCTTTTTTAGGAATATTTTCAAGTCCTTTTATTTCTATTTTAAATATCACTTTTATAATTGCTCGTACAATAATTTTAGCAATATAATAAAACATACTTAAATTTCCCCTTTTAATCCTTCCTTTATGATATTGTACAGTTTTTCTACAACTTCTTCTTCTGAAAGATAGGTAGTATCAATGACAATAGAATCTTTAGCAATTTTTAGAGGTGATGTTTCTCTTTGGGAATCTATGGTATCACGGTTTTCTATTTCTTTTACCACTTCATAATAACTCACATTTACATTTTTAGTTTTAAGTTCTCTATAACGCCTCTTTGCTCTTTCTTCTAAAGAAGCAGTTAAAAAAAATTTGAACTGTGCATCAGGCAACACAACTGTACCTATATCTCTTCCATCCATTACTACATTTTTGCCTTTGGCAATTTCTCTTTGTTTTTGTACTAAAATCTCTCTAACTTTAGGTATTTTAGACACCAGAGAAACTTTTTCAGAAACCTCAGGTTTTCTTATTTCTTCAGAAATGTCTTTACCATCTAAAAAAATTTTTTCTCCTTCTAAAGTAATATCTGTACTTTGCGCAATATCAGATATTTTATCTTCTTCAATAAATTTTATTCCCTTTTGTAGGGCCTTATACGTAATGGCTCTATACATAGCACCTGTATCTATATAGGTATAATTTAAAAGCTTAGCTAATTTTTTTGAAACAGTGCTCTTACCAGCTCCTGCTGGTCCATCTATCGCTATTTTTATAGTCAATACTATCACCTCAAACTAAATCTGGACGAAGCTTTTTTGCTTCCTTCAAATAAATGTGTTTTACCTCTTTATCATCACTTAAATTTGTAAAAACCGCAACTCTTATGCAATGACTGAGACTGCCTTTTACCTCCATTTCTTGTAAGCACATCATAGGTATTGAGGTCATACCCATATTCCTAACTGCTTCGGCAGGGTAAACCGCATCTAAATCACAAGTTACACTAAAAAAAATAGAAATTATGTTTTTCTCTTCTAATTCATTTGCTTTAATAATTTCTTCAATGAGAATAGTAGTATCCTTTAAAATATCTTCTTTTGTATTTTGGGAAGTTATAGCACCTCTTATGACTTTTATAGGGCATTCTCCTCTCCTATTATCTTTTGTCTTTTTTTTATATTATAGCATAATTACCCCTTACAAATAAATTATTTAAGCCTAATCATACATATTTTTTGTATATTCTTATCTACTTTAACTACAGTGGTATTTTGCGGCTCAATTACATTTTCACTAACTGCTACCACCTTAAAATGAAGAGATTCCTTTTCTCTTGTGCCATCTATTTCAAGAATTTGATTTGGCCTTACTGAAATAGTAATAGACTTGGCAAAAAAATTTGCAACTGGCTCTCCGTCTAGCAATACAAAGGAATTTAATGCTTTATCCTTGTTTACAACTTCAATTGTCACTTTACCTTCTTGTGAAAGATTAGAGTCTAAATTAATGCCCTCCAACTTCTGTGTAGAACTTAAAAAAACTCTTATGTCATCATTCGTCATCAAAAGCTGAGTTATAGCTATACTTAAAAGTCCTACCATTATCAATACTAAAAGAATACTTTCACTGTCAACATATCTGTATTTTTTTCTTTTAACTCTTTTTCCCATATTTATCCTCCTTTTCTTATTATATCTTATGCAAAATAAATAAAAAAATGCGGTTTCCCGCATTTCACATTCATGCATTGATTCCTGCTACATACCCCGTAGAAAAAGCGATTTGCAAATTAAAGCCACCAGTAAGCCCGTCTACGTCTATAATTTCACCAGCAAAAAATAGACCTTTTATTATTTTAGACTCCATCGTAGAGGGATTTATTTCTTTTATACTTACTCCACCACCTGTAACAATAGCTTCTCTTATAGGTCTTAGATCTTTTACTTTAAAAGTAAGATTTTTTAAATTGGTGACCAAACTTTTTCTTTCGCTCCTTGTTATTTCTCTAACTTTTTTATCAGGGTGTATATTAGCCCTTTTTATAACATATAAGATTAATGAATGAGGCAATAAATCTTCCAAGGCATTTTTCAGATTTCTATTTTGGTACTTATTAAAATCTCTTAATACTCTTTCCTCCAGCTTTTCAATAGTAAGTTCCGGCTTTAAGTCAATTTTTATTACCACTTCTCCCTTACCTAAGTAGTCATGTAAAAACCTACTCAATGTAAGTATTACAGGACCTGACAGTCCAAAATGGGTAAAAAGCATTTCCCCTAACTCTTCTCTTATCAATTTCTTTCCAAAAAAAACAGAAACCTTGACATTTTTAAGAGTAAGCCCCATCAATTCTCTTACATTTTCATATGTAACAATTGGTACAAGAGAAGGAAAAGGCTCTACAATTGTGTGTCCCAATTTCTTAGCTATTTTATACCCATCACCAGTAGAACCAGTCGTAGGATATGATACTCCTCCTGTTGCTAATACTACACTATCGCAGTTTAAAACACTTTCACCAACACTTATGCCCTTTACTTGCTTATTTTTCACTATTATATCATTTACTCTACAATTATAATTTACTTTTACTCCATATTTTCTAAGCATATTTACAAAAAAGTCTCTCACTTCTATCGATTTATCTGAAACTGGAAAAACTCTTAATCCTCTTTCTATTTTAGTTTTAAGCCCATTTTTATTTAAAAACTCTATTAAATCCTTATTTGAAAACTTGCTAAAAGCGCTATATAAAAATTTACTATTTCCTGGAATATTCTCAAAAAATTTTTCTTTGTCAGCAAAATTGGTAATATTACACCTTCCATTACCTGTAACTAACAACTTTTTACCTAAAATGTTATTCCTCTCAAATATACTTACTTCTTTTCCCATCATAGCTGCTGCTAAGGCTGCCATCATTCCTGCTGGGCCGCCGCCTACTACAAATACTTTTTTCATATTATTTTTTCATCTCTCCTCAAATGACAAGTATCGTTAAATAGTACTAAAACAGTTTTCCCATCTTCCTTAACGTCTATTATATTAAGAGAAGCGTTATCTAGTCTAAACTTGGGATAAAAACTTAACTCAATTCCTAAAAGTCCTAAAATCAAAGCCTTTATAGAAGTCCCATGAGAAACAATCAATATATTTTTACCATCATTTTCTTTAACTATTTCCCATGTCTTTTTTAACATTCTCTTTTGAACTTCTTCTAAAGTTTCTCCTTTTTCTATATTAGCTTTAATAGGATTTGTTTTCCATAATGTATAAATTTCTTTATGCAATTCATTAATTTCTTCTGCTGTAAGTCCTTCCCATATACCAAAAGACATTTCTCTCAACTCAGAAACTTTATGAACTTCTAATCCAAATTCTTTTGCAATTATTTGCGCAGTTATATAAGCTCTTTTTAAATCACTTGAATATATACAATCTATTTTCTCATTTTTTAATCGACTTGCCAGTAGTTTAGCCTGTTTTAAACCTGTAGGAGTCAAATCAATATCTTGTATTCCTTGCATTTTATTGTGTAAATTCCACTCTGATTGACCATGGCGTACTATATACAATCGTGTAGTCATACAATTCCTCCTTAAATTTTATGCAAAATTCAGGTAAAAAATTTGATCTGCGTAAGAAAGTCTTGATATATCCCACTTTCTCTGTTTTATTGCAATTTTCTTAAAAGGCAAGCCCAATTCAATAATAAACTTTTCAAATCTTTCATCTAGCCAAGGAGGCGCCCAAATACCCGACCTACAAATGTGAATAACTCCAATCAAATTCTCTTTTGGTAATTCTTCTACTGATTTATAATACTTTATGTTGTAAATATTGTTAAACTCCTCAAAATCTGAAGGTTTTTCAAAGGAATAAGGACTGTATACAATTTTAGCTCCTTTTACTATATTTTCTTTTAAAAGCTTACCTAGCCAATTAGCACAATTTAATTCAAAATCCAGTGGAGGTAGTCCCCCATATCCTAAATCAGAATGGGCATCAAAAGAAACTACTTCAGAACATCCAAAATTTTTTGCTAAATAATAGGCAAATTTGTGGGATTCGGAGACAAAAACTTTAATGTTTTTATCAAACTTAAGCTGTGTTTTTATTTTATCCCAGAAGCCTTTTATAACTTTACCTACTTTTATAGTCTTTTCTAAATCTTCTCCCTCTAATTTTCTTTTTATATATCTTTTATACCACAGTTGAGTTAAGTTTTTATCATTTTCTATAGAAGAGAAAAACCAGTCATTTTTAGAAAGTACAAAATAATCCCAATCTACAGTTAGAAGACTTCTTACCATAAAGAAGCCTCCTCTTTCAACTTTTTATAATATTTTACCATATTAAAAAAAGACCTTCAATCGAAGGCTTTATAGCCAACCTCTAATTTTCATAGCTTCATAAACCCGTTTAATCGATATCATGTAAGCTGCTGTCCTCATATCAACTTTGTACTGCTGTGCTAATTCATATATAGCGTTAAAAGCATTTACCATCATAATCTCCTGTCTTTCTTCTACTTCTTTTTCTGTCCAATAATAATTCATGAGATTTTGTACCCATTCAAAATATGAAACTATTACTCCTCCTGAATTAGCTAAAATATCCGGAACTACAAACACACCTCTTTCTGCTAAAATCTTATCTGCTTCAGGAGTTGTAGGACCATTTGCTCCTTCGCAAATTATTTTCGCCTTTACATCTGGCGCATTTGCAGAAGTTATCTGATTTTCTAAAGCTGCTAAAGCTAAAATGTCTACCTCCATTGTTAAAAGCTCTTCATTTGTTATACTGGTTGTTCCCTCAAAATTGCACACTGTTCCCGTCTTATTTACATGCTCTACTAATTTTTCAACATCAATTCCATCTTTATTGTATATACCTCCATACACATCACTTACTGCTACAATTTTAGCGCCTAATCTTTGAAGGTTTAAAGCAGTGTGACTTCCTACGTTTCCAAAACCTTGTACAGTTACTGTGCAATTTTTAAAATCCATCTGTAAACGTTTTATAGCTTCTCGAGCCATTAACGCAACTCCATACCCTGTTGCAGCAGTTCTCCCTTTCGAACCTCCGTATATTAAAGGTTTCCCTGTAATAACAGCCGGGCTGTTGTAACCTACAATTTTGTTATATTCATCTACCATCCAGGCCATAATTTGCATGTTAGTATTTACATCTGGTGCAGGTATATCTTTATTAGGACCTATTATGCTCGTTATTGCTCTTATATAGCCCCTGCTCAACCTCTGTAACTCATCGTTAGACAATTCTTTTGGATTTACCACTACTCCACCTTTTGCTCCTCCGTAAGGAAGTCCTACAACCCCACATTTAAATGTCATCCACATGGATAAGGCTTTTACCTCATCTAATGTAACGTCAGGATGAAATCTTATTCCTCCTTTTGTGGGTCCTAATGCGTCATTGTGTTGAGACCTATAACCTTTAAAGACTTTTACTGTACCATCATCCATCTGTACAGGAATAGAAACTTCTAATACTCGCATAGGTTCCTTTAAAAGTTCATAAACAAATTCTTCTACCCCCAGCAAATCACAAGCATTTTTAATCTGCTTTTGCGCAATAATCAAAGGATTTAATGACTCTTTTGACATTTTATTATCCTCCTAATTTTAAAATTTTGAAGCAAATGAATCGATTTCTATGTTATATATTCTACAAAATTTTTAATAACCCTTCAAAATTTTATAATTAATTTGGTTTTGAGAAATATACCCCATATTCATCCCAAATACTCTCTAATTTTTCAAAAGTATCGGCTATCTTTTCCTTTTCTCTAAGGCCCACAGCTACCACAAGAGCATTGACAAGACTTAAAGGTGCCACTAATGAATCCACAAAAGAAGCCATGTTGCTTTTCGCAATTAATATCTCATCAGCAACAGAGGTAAGAGGAGAAATCAAGCTATCTGTTATTGTAACGATTTTTGCATTCTGAGATTTTGCATATTTCAGCACATCTAATGTTCTTTTTGAGTATCTCGGAAAACCAATTCCTATCACTAAATCATTTTCACTAACTCTGAGAATTTGCTCGAAAACATCTGATACGCCCGCTTTAACGACTGACACATTTTCCCGTATTAAATTTAAATAAAATCCCAAATATTCTGCAATGACAATAGAACTTCTGGAACCTATTATATAAATTTTTGTAGCATTGATGATATCTGAAACGACTCTTCTAAAGTCATCCTTATTTATTTCATTTATGGTCTCTTTTATGTTTTCTATGTCGGCTTTTAGTACATTATTCAATATAGCAATTTCATCTGTCTCTTCTGTCATTTCTAACCTTTGGACTGTTGTAAGTTTATTTTTTATAAGCTCTTGCAGTGCATTTTGAAGTTCTGGATATCCATTATAGCCTAAAGTATTAGCAAATCTTACAACAGTTGATTCACTTATATTTATGCTGGCTCCCAATTTTGCAGCTGTCATAAAAGCTGCCTTATCATAATGATTTATAATGTACTCTGCTATTATCTTTTGGCTTTTGCTTAATTTTGTATAATTATCTTGTATCCTTTTTATCAAATCATCTGTTTTTGCCATATTTCACTACCCCTCATTTTTACAAGATTATAGCCTTCTCTCAATGCTCTTTTGTTAATCTCTTCTGTGGCTGGAGGTACTCTATTTAAAACAGCTCTTTCTAAAGATTCTTTTGTTACCACATTAGTTAACTCTGCTATTACACCTAAAGATATTATATTCGCCACAAAAGCTCTTCCAATTATCTCTTGCGCAGTTTTTATTATGGGAAGTCGGACAACTTTTTGGGTATCTTCATCATTAGGAATTATTGATTCGTCTATTATAATTATCCCATTTTCTTTCATGTCATTTTTATAGCATAAATAGGCAGAAGACGCAAGAGTAAGTAGTATGTCTGGTTTTAATACCTTAGGATACGTTATATATTCATTACTTATTATTACTTCTGCTTTGCTGGATCCTCCTCTTGCCTCAGGACCATAGGACTGACTTTGAACACTATTTTTACCATCCAATATTGCAGCTTCCGCCAAAATTATTCCTGCAAGGATTAAACCTTGCCCTCCTGAACCACCTAATCTTATTTCTATTGAACTCATTTGTAATTCACCTTCAAATTATTTAACATTTTTTGATATTCTTCTACAAATTCAGGCTCATCAATATTTAAAAGCTCTCCAATAATAAATTTGTCATGAAGCTCTTCAGGGTCCATTTTACTAGCTTGTTTTATGTCTACTGCATGGTCTTTTAACCACTTTAGCATATCTGCAGGTGTTCCTTTTTTATTTTTTCTTCCATAGTAAGTAGGGCATATACTCAAAGCTTCAATGAAGGAAAAACCTTTATGAGAAATTCCTCTTTCAATTAGTTTTGTCAATTGTTGAACATGGTAAGCAGTACCCCTAGCTACATAAGTCGCACCTGCTCCAATGGCCAATTTGCAAATATCAAAATACCTATCAATATTTCCGTAAGGTGCAGTAGTAGCTCTGTCAAACCGTGGAGTCGTTGGAGAATATTGTCCTCCTGTCATTCCATAAATATGGTTGTTGTACATCACTACAGTTAAGTCTATATTTCTTCTGCAAGCATGAATAAAGTGATTACCTCCAATAGCCGCATTATCTCCATCTCCAGTAATAACTATTACTGTAAGCTCAGGATTAGCAAATTTAATACCTGTTGCAAAAGCAATAGCTCTTCCATGGGTAGTATGCAAAGTATTAAAATCCAAGTATCCTGATGCCCTTGAAGAACAACCAATTCCAGATACAATACATACCTTGTCTTGGTCAAGTCCTAAGTTGTCAATTGCTCTTACAATAGCTGCCGTTACTATTCCATTGCTGCAACCTGGACACCAAATATTTGGTAACGTTTCCTTCCTAATGTATTTTTCTACTAATTCAGATGCCATTTTTAAAACTCTCCTTTATTTTCTCTACAATCTCAAAAGGAGTGAAAAACTCTCCATTAAATTTGTTAATTTTCCCTACATAGGTATTACCTTTGATTATTCTATCTACTTCATAGTAAAGTTGCCCTGTATTCATTTCAACTACAAACACTTTCTTAAATCTAGGATATATTTCCCTCAATTTTTCATCAGGGAAAGGCCATATGGTTATAGGTCTGAAAAGTCCAATTTTTATCCCTTCTTTTTTAAGTTCTTCCATTGCCACTTCACAAGCTCTGGCAGAAGAACCAAAGGATATGAGAAGTACATCTCCTTCTTCAGTATCTTTTTCTTCAAACATCAGTATGTCTTTTTTATTGTTTTCAATTTTCTCCATCAATCTTTTTATCAGTTTTTCAGTTACTTTAGGGTCATTTGTAGGCAATCCTTTTTCGTTGTGAGCAAGTCCTGTTACATGAAATCTAAAACCTTTACCAAGGGTACTAAAGGGACAACTCCATTTTCTATATCCTCATAAGGTAAGTAATTATCTTTATCTTGGGGCATAGGTCGTTCAAAAATTTCTATATCTTTATATTCATCTAAATTAACTGCTTCTCTTAGATGACCTATAACTTCATCCATAAGTAGAATTACAGGTGTCCTGTATTTTTCAGAAAGATTAAAAGCTTGAATAGTAATATAATAGGCTTCTTTTACAGAAGAAGGTGATAAAACAATTATAGGATGGTCTCCATGAGTTCCCCATCTGGATTGCATTACATCCCCTTGTGCAGGAGAAGTAGGCATTCCTGTGCTCGGACCCATTCGCTGAACATCCACTATAACGCAAGGAATTTCTACCATAGCAGCAAAACCTATGTTTTCCTGCTTTAAAGAAAACCCAGGACCCGATGTAGCAGTCATTGCTTTTAATCCAGTAAGGGAGGCTCCTATAACTGCTGCCATGCTGGCGATTTCATCTTCCATTTGAATAAATTTCCCTCCTACAAAAGGAAGCTTTTCGGCACAAAACTCAGCAATCTCAGTAGAGGGAGTTATTGGATATCCTGCATAAAATTTTAGTCCAGCAGCTATAGCTCCTTCGACTACCGCTTCATTTCCTTGCATCAATACCGTAGGCATCATTCTTTCACCTCTAAATATATGGCAAAATCAGGACACCTGAGCTCGCAAAGGCCACATTTAGTGCATTTATCCGCATCTATCAGTCTAACCTTACCATTTTTTAGTTCCAATACTTTAACAGGGCAAAATTCTACACAAATACCGCAGCCTTTGCACCATTTTTCTATTATTACGAGCTCTTTATTTTTTACCAATCTATCACCCTCATTAAATTTTATTTGCAATATATAATATTCTATATAAAAATAAAAAATCCTCCATAAAATGAATAATAAATGTCATGAATATTTTTGATACAATTCTTGCATCATATAGAATGTTACAAATATTTACTCTATTTTTATATCCCAGGAGTTTAAGATGTTTATCATATTGTACTCTGTTAAATCAAAATGAATTGGAGTAATAGAAATATAACCTTCTTTTACAGAAACAATGTCTGTCCTTTCATCCTTTTCTATTTCCGAAATTTTCCCTGCCATCCAATAGTACTCTTTCCCTCTTGGGTCATAATTTTTTTGAAAAGTCTCAATATAGATACTCTTGCCGAGTATTGTAGCTTTTACTCCCTTTATTCCCTTCTTAAAATCGGGTATATTTACATTCAATAATGTGTTTTTAGGTAATCCTTTTTCTAAAACTTTTTCTATTAAATTCTCCAAAAATTTATATATACGCCTATCTTCAATATCAGCAGTTTCTGCACGGGAAACTGCAATAGCAGGAATGCCGTAAATTGCGGCTTCTATAGCCGCAGAAACAGTACCAGAATAAAGTATATCTGTCCCTAAATTTAAGCCTTCATTAATGCCAGAAATTACAATATCAGGTTTTTCTCTCAACACCACTTCAATCCCTAATTTTACACAATCAGACGGTGTACCATTTATTGCATATATTTTCAAACTATCCTCTTCCTTTACTTTTTTAAGCCTTAAAGGTTTATGTAAAGTTATAGCATGGCTTATAGCACTTCTTTCTTTTTCAGGAGCTACTACCGTTACCTTATACTTATCTTTAAGATATTCTGCTAATTTTAACATCCCTAATCCTTGTACTCCATCGTCATTAGTAAGAAGTATTTTCATTTTCTACCTCCTCTAATTAATAACGTATAATTACTTTGATTTTATTACAAAATTTATATATAGGCAAGGAGTGATACAGTAATACAAATAGACGACGCGGGAAGTGGAAGTTTGGTAGGTGGAACGTGTATTGGGGCTATGAGAGTAGAAACTGGAGAATTTTTCTATGATATAATTCCCATAGAATATTATAATGAAGAAAACTTTAAAAATAAATTGTATTTAAGAAAAGCCTGTGAAATTGGGAAAAAACTTTTAGAAAAACTTAAAGTAAGTAAAACTGAAAAAATACAAGTTTGTAGAGGTTACATGTTTGACACTTTTAGAAAATGGTTAGAACAAGAAGAGTATAATTGGGAAAGTACACAAATATTAAATCCTCTTCAGGATATAATAGAAAATTCTTTTGAAAATTACGCTTTATCTTTAGGATTGCCAGAAAAGTTTTTAAGATACACAAAATATCCTTTTCATTTTCATCGATTGCTGAGATGGGTATATGCCGATTATGAAAACAGAGCCAAATTGTGCAAAACTGGGTGGAATAGCTGGAAAAAATACGGAAAATTAGAGGTAGAAATAAGCTACACTTATTTGCAAGAAAACAAAAATTACCTATGCTTAAAATGTGGAAAAAATATTCAACCAGGGACTGTAAAAGTTATAAAATATACAAGCAATTATCCTAATACTATATATCTTCACATTAATTGTTAAGGCACCTTAAAAGGTGCCTTAACAATTCGCAGAAGGTATACATATTTGTTGTCCTGGGTATATCAAATTGGGATCTGGTATTTGTGGATTTGCTCTTATCAATGCATCAAGACTTACACCAAACATATTAGCTATAGACCACATGGTATCTCCCGGTTTTACTGTGTATATTGTTTTGCAGGTTTCTGGAGATACTGGTGGACAATAGAAAGGTATGCAAATTTGTTGTCCTGGATATATCAAATTAGGATCCGATATCTGAGGATTAGCTCTTATTAAGCAGTCAAGACTTATTCCAAACATATTCGCTATAGACCACATGCTATCTCCCGGCTGCACTGTATAAAAAGTCTTACAATGTCCCGGATGAGGATGATGTGGATAATAGGGATGATGGTAAGGATACTTAGGATAGTTAGGATTATAATAAGATCCATCTATTGTCATCCTATTTCCCTCCTTTAAACTTTCTACTACATGTTATGAAGGATAAAAATATATGTTACAGGAGGAATTTAAATATACACAAAAAAACAGGGAAATAATTTTCCCTGTTAAACTGGATATGTCATATATTCCATATTAAGAAGAGTTGCATCTATTTGATATTTTTTTGCTCTTCTGTATTCAAAAAACTTCTTTGCTACTTGTGGGAAAAGAGCATAAGATAAAACATCTTCTTCTTGTTCATAATACTCTTTAATTTCTTCTTTAATCGCTTCAAATTGCGGTTTTAAAAGGTCTGCTGGTCTAATATCTATTACCTCTTCATCTCCTATTATTTTTTTCTTTATTTCTTCTGAAATTGGCGCTGGTGGTCTACCATACAGTCCTTTCACATAATCTTTTACTTCTTTTGGTACCATTTTATACCTTTCTCCAGTTATTACATTCAAGACAGCTTGAGTCCCTACCATCTGACTCATAGGGGTAACAAGAGGTGGGTATCCTAATTCTTCTCTAACTTTAGGAATTTCTTTTAAAACCTCTGGGTACTTATCTAAAGCATTTTGTTGTTTTAATTGGGAAATTAAATTTGATAGCATTCCTCCTGGAACTTGATAAATTAATACATCTGTATCTACACCCATAACCATAGATAAATCTATTTCTTTATTGTGATTTTGTTTTACTTCTTTAAAGTATGAAGCAATCTCTGATAATAACTCCATATCCAAACCAGTGTCATATTGAGTGCCTTTTAAAGCTGCCACCATTGTTTCTGTAGCAGGTTGAGAAGTTCCTAATGCCAAAGGTGAAATAGCAGTGTCTATTATATCTACTCCAGCCTCTATTGCTTTAAGATAAGTCATAGCCGCCATTCCACTCGTATAATGGCTGTGCAACTGTATAGGAATATTTACTGCATCTTTAAGGCTTTTTACTAACTCATAAGCAACATAAGGAGTTAATATTCCTGACATATCCTTTATGCATATGGAATCCACTCCTAATTCTGTCAGCTCTTTTGCTACTTTAATATAATGGTCAATGTTGTGAACAGGACTTATAGTATAAACAAGGGTACCTTGAGCGTGGGCTCCCGCTTTTTTAGTAGCTTTAACGGCAACTTCAAGATTTCGTACATCATTTAAAGCATCAAAAATTCTTATTATATCTATTCCGTTAGCAACAGCCCTCTCAACAAATTTTTCTACTATATCATCAGGATAATGCCTATATCCTAATAGATTTTGTCCTCTCAAAAGCATTTGAAGAGGCGTATTTTTTATCCTCTTCTTTAATCTTCTCAATCTTTCCCAAGGGTCTTCGTCAAGAAATCTCATACAAGCATCAAAGGTAGCTCCTCCCCACGCTTCAATAGAATAATATCCTACTGCATCCAATTTTTCTGCAATTGGGAGCATTTCTTCCGTCGACATTCGAGTAGCCAAGAGTGACTGATGGGCATCTCTTAATACAGTTTCTGTAATTTTAATTTTATTACTCATATTAATACCTCCTCATAATATATTATACTATTTTTTCAAAAGAAACAAAATAAAAAAAGAGCCAAAAGGCTCAAAATTTTTAGAAGAAGGAAAGGATAGATTCCCTTATAAGTTTAGCTGCTAAAATAGAGGTTATACCAGCTATATCGTGAGAAGGCGAGACTTCCACCAAATCCATCCCAACTACATTTAAATCTTTTAAAATATGAATTGCCTCTAATGCCTCTTTTGTGGTTATTCCCCCTGGTTCTGGTGTACCAGTGCCTGGTGCAAAAGCAGGGTCTACAACATCTATATCCCAGCTAATATAAATTGGATAATCTTTTATATCATCAATTACACCTTTCAAAGGTTCAACTACTTCATACAAAAACATGTGGGTATTTTTTTCTGCAAACTCAAATTCTTCTTTTTCACCTGACCTTATCCCAAAATTATACATTTTAATACCTTTAGCAATATCCCATACTTTTTTCATTACTGTGGCGTGAGAATAAGCTTCACCGAAAAATTCTTCTCTTAAATCAGTATGGGCATCAAAATGAAGGATTACAAGGTTATCCCCATATTTTTTTAAGTACTCTTTTAAAATTCCATAAGTTACTAAATGTTCTCCACCCAAGAACAATCCTTTTTTTCCAATTTTCAAAATGTCTTCTGTAGCTTTTGAGATTAAATCTAGACTCTTTTTCACATTCCCATAAGGAAGTACTAAATCTCCTAAATCATAAAATTTCTTATCTTCCAACCTCCTATCTAAATACACACTATAATATTCTAAACCATAAGAGGCTTGCCTTATGGCAGCAGGTCCAAAGCGGCTTCCTGCTTTGAAACTCACTGTGTAATCCATAGGCAAACCTAGTATAACTACCTCTGCCTTTTCATAATCTTCAGTAGCCCCTAAAAACTTTCCCGGATCAACAAAATATTTTCCTTCTATCATATTACACCTCATCAAAAATATCCTTCACAAATTTAGGCAGTACAAAGGCCGCTTTGTGAATTTCAGGTGTATAGTATTTAGTATCTATTCTTGGAATAGAATTTATGTCCACTTCTTCAGGGTCATATTTTTTTGAACCCATGGTAAAAGTCCACAAACTTCCTGGATAAGTCGGTATTGTTGCTATATATGCTTTTGTAATAGGATATATTTCTTTGAACATTTTGCTGAGTTTGTTTATCAATTTTCCATAAATAAAAGGTGATTCTGTCTGAGCCACAATAATACCATCTTCTTTCAAGCATTCATATACGGCTTTATAAAAATCAGAAGTAAAAAGACCTACAGCTGGCCCAATTGGGTCAGTAGAATCCACTATTACCACATCAAATTCATTTTTGTGTTCATTAACATATTTAATTCCATCTCCAATCATTATTTCTACTCTTGGGTCATCTAATGCCTGGCTTATTGTAGGAAGATATTTTTTAGAATTTCTCACTACTGCCTCGTCAATTTCTGCCAAAACTACTCTTTCTACAGAAGGGTGCTTTAAGACCTCTCTTACTGAGCCTCCATCTCCGCCTCCAACAATTAATACGCTTTTTGGATTTTTATGAGTAAAGAGGGGTACATGTACTATCATCTCATGATATACAAATTCATCTTTTTCAGTGGTTTGAAGTATACCATCTAAAGTTAATACTCTTCCAAATTGATATGTATCGAGTATTGCTAAATGTTGATAAGGAGTTTTTTCTACCACCAATGTTTCTTTAACTTTCAAAGAAAATCTCAAATTTTCATCCTGATTTTCTGTAAACCATAATTCCATTGAAAACACCTCCAAGATTTTTAATAATATATTTAAAAAAATATCTCACTCTCCAAAAAACTCTCTTAATTTAACTATCTGAAAATCGCCTTTTTCTTTAAAACCTAATTTACAAAAAAAATCTTTATAAAAAGGTATATTGACACAAGCATTTTCTAACCCCATATCTAGGGCATGATTAAGTACTACTCTTACCATTAAATTTTCAACCCCCCTATCCCTGTAGGAAGGCAAAATTGCCAAATTAGTTATTATAGCATTATTAATATCTACTTTCATAGAAATAAAGCCAAAAGGCTTGTCTTCTCTTGCAATCATGAAAATCTCTTCTAAAAAATTTAAAGTTCCCTTCAAATTACACTCATTAGCAATTTTTTTAATAATTTCGAAATCCTCTGCTTTGGCGAACTTGATTGAAAACATACTTCACCTCAAGCTTTTTAAATAATCTATTTCCTTTTGTGTCAAATACCTCCACTTTCCTGGTTTTAACCCTTCTAAAGACAAGTCACCAATTTTAGTTCTTGTAAGAGAAATAACAGGATGTCCAATAGCCTCACACATTCTTCTAACTTGTCTATTTTTCCCTTCATGAATTTTTATTTCTACAACACTTGTCCCATTTTTAACTGCTAAAATCTCTATTTCTGCTTTCGAAGTCAAATAATCTCCTATCAAAAGTCCATTTCTAAACCTTTCCAACTCTTCTTGTGTTGGAATTCCTTTGATTTTTGCAATATACGTCTTCACAATTTCATGTCGAGGATGCATTAAGATATTGGCTATCTCCCCATCATTTGTGAGTAACAGAAGCCCTGATGTATCATAATCTAAGCGGCCAACAGGATATATTCTTTCCTTAACTTTAACTAAGTCCATCACTGTAGGCCTGCCAAACTGGTCTTTTACGGAAGTAATATATCCTGTTGGCTTATTTAACATAATATAAACTTTTTTCTTTTCTCTTCTCACAATTTTATCATCAAATTCAATTATGTCAACATCAGGATTGATTTTTACTCCCAACTCTTTTACTACTTTTCCATTTACTTTTACACGGCCTTGTAAAATATACTCTTCGCACTTTCTTCGTGAGGCTATTCCACATTCTGCTAAGTATTTTTGCAACCTTTCCATTTGTGTTCACCCATTTTTTCGTTTATACAAGTTTTTCGTCATAAATTTTTAATAAATTATTTCTCATGATCCTTTCTTTTATCAAGTTGGTATCAGTAGTATAAAGGCCTAATTGTTTCATCCTCTCAAAATATTCTGCCCCTGCAAAAGTATACCTCTTTTTCAAGCCTTCTTTCGTCTTTATGCTTTCATTAGCATATGCTATCAAATCACCAGAAGCTAAATTCCTCGGTAACTCCAAAAGAGGCATGCCAAGAGCTAATCTTACACTGTTATGTCCAGCAAGACATCCTGTCACCATTGCCTCAGTATGCCCAGTAAACAAGCCAGACTTCTCTCCTGCACATAATAAATTATCTAAACCTATAACTTTCATTGTATTATCTCGTGGTGCCATTGACAAATATCTTACAGAATTAGCTTTTCCTCCAGAATAAGGGTCATCATAACGTGCTCTTTCTAAGCCCGGAATTTTTCTAAGTTTTTCTAATGGATAAAAAGGAGTCATGAGCTTTACATAACCAGTATCTAATAGTATAACATTTTCCGCGTATTCTGGCAATGCATATTGTTGACACACCTTCAAATTCAATTTTTCCATGTTAATATCTTCTTTAGGCACAGGCAATACTACTACTCCATCTCTTTCTAGCTTTTCTCTTATCTCTTTGCTTAAAGATTCTTTATTTAATTTACATGAACCACTAAAAGCACCATAAACTTCATCTGCCCTCATTCCTAAAAGGTCTTCTACACCTGCCCTATAACTTATGCTAATTCGAGGGCCAAAAGAAGGACATCTTAAAATACACATAGCACATCCGTTTCCATATCTTAGGCAATTACCCATAGGTCCTGTAGAACCAGTAGTCTCTATAAAAACATCTCCATACTCTATAGTATCATCTGCTAAAACTATTCCTTTTATTCTTTTGCTGTTTTCCATTACCACATCTGTAGCCCTCGCCATCAATTTAATAGTAACACCTTTTTCAAGTAACGTCTCTCTAATCATTGGTTCCACCATTGTCACATCATACAGACTTGCATGAGCATGACCAGGGAATTTTACATTTATATGTCTTGCTGCCTTGTCTGTTATTTCAATAAGTTCATTTCCTCCTAAATATATAAGTTCTTCTGCAGCAGTATACCTCCCGTTATTTCTCATTATGCCTCCCACAAGTCCACATCCCAAAAGCATATCAGTCTTTTCTAAAAGCACTACTTCTGCTCCTGCTTTTCGAGCTGTTAAAGCAGCTGCACAACCAGCCCAACCTCCACCTATTACAACAACCTTAACCATGTAACATCTTCCTTTCCAAAGCTTTTCTAATATCCACTTGAACCTTACAGGTTCTTACTTTTTGGTCTCCTATCTGAACTTCACAACTACCACATATTCCTTCACCACAGCATATGGTATTATTGTTTGAAACCGCTAAATAGGCTTCTTGATTATATAAGTCCAAATAATTTAAAATATTCACATGCTGTTCATCAGAACCTCCACTATATACAACCGTTATCTCTTTATCTTTAATTAACTCCTTTAAAATTCTTTGTCCTTCCTCACTTAAAAGGTCTGCTTCAATTATCGTTATATTAAACTCTTTCAAATAGTCATTTATAAAATTCACTCCTACTTTTCCCTTGTCTACAATAGCAATAACTTTGTTTTTGTTGTTTATTAGTTTTGAAATAACAATTACCCCCGGAGCTTGTGCAATTCCTCTCAAAACAACTAAAGCCTTAGAATTGTGAGTTCCTTTAATATACCTATAACCTAAAAGTCCATTCCAATAAGGCCCTCTTAAATAGACCTCTTCTCCTTCCTCAGCTTTTTGAATCAATTTTGTCTTTGGACCGCTTACTTGTATAGCTATCTTGATTATTCCTTCAAGCTCGTCTGCATACATTACTGACATTGGAGTATCAAAAAAAGGTGGGCTTGAAATTCCTCTTAAAAAAACAAAAGAACCTGGTTCATTCAAATCTCGTGCCATCTTATTTGGTACTTTAAGAGTCAAAATTATAACTTCTTCGTTAATTTCTTCCCTTTTTAATACTTTAGAAAAAATCGTGCTGCGGGTAGCTTTAGCCTTGTATCCTGCCCAAACAAATTCCTGAAAAATACAAACTCCTCGCCAATTACAATCGCAAAAATTTTTCCCTTGAAGTTGTGAACATACTATGCACTCATTTAATTCAGCCAAATAGCAAGGGCAATAATCGGTACCTGCGTCAATGCATTCTAATCTATTTGCCAATTTATCTCACCTCCAATTTCACACTAATAAAATATTCTTTAAACTTAAAAACTATTACAAAACAAATAACCCTCTTGAGTTATACTCAAGAGGGATTTAGCACCTTTAACCAATTTTTTATTATCTTTTGAAAATTGTAACCAAAATCTTCTTGTTCCACCTTCTTTAAGGCTACACAATTAACATCACAAATTTTTTCTTCTCCTATTTTTACTGTCACATAACCTATTTTTTCACCTTTTTCAACAGGAGCTTTCACACTTTTGGGAAAATGAAATTCTAAATTCACATCCTGCTTCTCATCTTCTAATGCCGGAATGATACATTCTCTCTCACTTACAACCGATACACTATTTTCTTTTCCACCTTCTACTTTTATCTTCTTAATTAATTCCCCTTTTTCTAAAACTTTATAGGGTTTGTACTTTGAAAAAGCATAATCTAATATTTTCATGGAATCTTCCCACATAGGAGGACTATTTAAAACAACTGCAATAAATCTCCTTCCCTCTCTTGAAGCAGAAGATACAAGACACCTACCTGCTTTATTAGTAAATCCAGTTTTTACTCCATCTGCTCCTTCGTATATCCATAAGAGCTTATTTTTATTCCTCAAATATCTATCCCATTCTCTCCCTTCCCAAGGAATTGTCTTTTCTTTTGTTGATACAATCTCTGCAAATTTAGGATATCTAAAAGCATACCTCGTTATTAAGGCTAAATCATAAGCGGTAGTATAATGGTCATCAATACCAATATCTAAACCAGAAGGTGTCACAAAATGTGTATTATATGCCCCTATTTCCCTTGCTTTTTGGTTCATAATTTCGATAAAATTTTCTACACTACCACCTATATGTTCTGCAATAGCTGTGGCAGCATCGTTCCCTGAGTTTAGCATAAGTCCATAAAGCAAGCTTTCCATATCAATTTTTTCTCCTGGCGAAAGCCAAATAGACGAACCTCCAACACTTGCAGCCCTCTTGCTGACAGTTACAATATCATTTAAATTACCTTTTTCTAAAGCCACCAATAAAGTCATTATTTTTGTGGTGCTTGCCATTGGCAGCTTTTCATGAGGATTTTTTTCATATAACACTCTCCCTGTCTCTTGGTCCATTACAATTGCTGCTTTAGCAGAGATAGAAGGATAGCTCTCAGCATACACTTTTACAGAAGACATAAAATACAGCAAAATAAAAAGATAAAGCACAAATTTTTTCATTTTATACATGTTATAGTTATAGTTTTTTACACCTCACTTATGATGCTTCTTTTCCACATCAATATTGACTTTGTCAATTTTTAGTTTAGTATATTTGGGCACCAAAAAAAAATTTGCCTTCGTTTAAAACACCTCATACTACTAAACTCTAGTGTTATAAATAGGAATATGAGGTGTTTTTATTTTACCCATAAACTAATTATCTTATACCTCTTTGGGAAAAAAGGAGCTGTACTTGTTATATTTTATATCTCTGCATAGCTGCTTTTTCTTTTGCTCAATGTATTCTTTTACTGTTGTCCCTTCAAGCTTTTGGTTTAGATTTTTTTATAGTCAACAATGATACAGTGATACTTCCTCCAAAATTTCCTTTAAAATTCATATATTATAAGCTATGTCACTCATGCTGTAACTTCTAAGCTGTATTATTATGTAGAAAGCTAATATATTTGTCATCTATGATATCGCGGCAAAAATTATTTTCCCAAGATAAGCCTACCTTCGCCGAAAATTAACAAGTTACTGTCTCGATCTTATCCCCTCAGTCTAGCTATCACCCATGCTGGGCGCACACAGAAAAGAGGCTATAAAAGCCTCTTTTTTACGAACTTGTACTTTACACAATTTTTTTAATTTTTTCTTTTTGCATGGTGTTGTTACCCTTTAACCTGATTTTAATTTCATCCCTTACCTTTCTGAACACGTCCAGCCTCTGTAAAGTATGGAGGCTCTCCTTGTCTCCTTCAACGGCCGGAATGAACCCTTTTGGAAAGGGGGCTGCCGAATAGCTCATGGAATAAGAAACCCTTTATAATTTCCTCTTCACGGGCGAAGAGCTGCTTTTCTTTTTTGGTAAGCACTATCGGTTCCTGCCCTACTTCCGCCTGTCTATGGGGCATATAGTTTTCCATTTCGCCCTCACCAATTAGTTCGGATTCGAATTCGTAATCTTCAAAACTAGATCCAGACTCTGTTTTAATATTCGATTCAAGGCCGTTATAGGGTTCGTCCGCTGCACTTACTCCTGCAATGGGTTCAGAAGCATATTCTGGCTTTTTCGGAAAGGCATCATTAAAGGATTTAATTTCTTCCCCCAATTGAGGTGTTCCTACTGGAATCTTCCGGGGTCTGCCGGGCTTTTGCTTCCTGCCCAGCAGCTTGCGCACCCAATTGGCTACTAAAAATACAAAAACGATCAAGGATAAAAGGTTATCAAAATCCACGAAGACTCACCGCCTTTATTCTTTTTCCTCCTGCTGCCTCTCCTGCCCCAGTTTTGAGAAGGATTCCCTCATCATGGTATCGGCTATAACGTTTCTCATGTTGTAATAGTCCATAACTCCGATCTTTCCGGTGCGCAGAGCTTCGGCCATAGCCTTGGGAACTTCGGCCTCCGCCTCGACCACCTTCGCCCTCATTTCCTGAACCATAGCTTTCATTTCCTGTTCTCTCGCCACGGCCATAGCCCTTCGCTCCTCGGCTTTGGCCTGGGCAATCCGCTTATCGGCTTCGGCCTGATCGATCTGAAGCCGCGCACCGATATTCCTTCCCACATCCACGTCAGCAATGTCTATTGATAAAATCTCAAAGGCGGTTCCGGCATCAAGACCCTTATTCAGCACAGTCCTTGAAATAGAGTCCGGGTTTTCCAGCACTTCTTTATGGCTATTGGATGAGCCCACGGTAGTAACAATACCCTCGCCCACACGGGCTATTATGGTCTCCTCACCGGCACCGCCCACCAACCGGTCGATATTAGCCCTCACGGTAACCCGTGCTTTTACCTTCACCTCGATGCCATCCTTGGCTACAGCAGCTACTACCGGAGTCTCGATGACCTTAGGGTTTACACTCATCTGAACGGCGTGCAGCACATCCCGCCCCGCCAGGTCTATGGCCGCCGCCCTCTCGAACTCCAAGGAGATGTTCGCCCTCTGGGCCGCTATCAAGGCATCTATGACCTTGTCCACATTACCCCCGGCCAGGTAATGGGCCTCAAGCTTGTTTATTTCCACATCCTGCCCTGCTTTGATGGCTTTGATCAGCGGTTTCACTATCTTATCCGGCGGAACGCGCCTTAATCTCATGCCTACGAGGGTAAAAATACCGATTTTAACTCCCGCCGCCAAGGCCGAGATCCAAAGACCCAGAGGTATGAAACTTAAAATAACCGATAAGAAAACGAAAATTAAACCGATTACTACCAGCAAAAATATGAATTCTGTCAAAATAAACCCCTCCTTTTATTTTAATGAATCCTGATCGACCACGATCCTGATGCCTTCGACCCTTACCACCCTTACCCTCTCGCCGGCTTCTATAAATTTTCCGTCGGACACCACGTCCAGTTTAATGCCGTCGAAATCAGCTATGCCGGCGGGTCTGAGCGGGGTAATCGTCACTCCCGTACGCCCTATCAATTCATGTCTTTCCTCAGTGGCGGAGTATCCCGAAGATTTATCCAGCCGCGAAAAGAGCACCAGCCGGTCGAAAAGCGGCGACCGGGCCAGCCTCCTGATGAGGAAGGCGAGGATGACCATGCTTACCACCATGGATATGGTGACTGTTATAAGACCCTGCTTCACGGTGGCCGAAGCCGTTACTATACCAGTGATTATACCTGTTATGCCCAGCAACCCGAAAACGCCAAACCCCGGCATCAGGGCTTCGACGGTGAGCAGGATCAGGCCGGCCAGAAAGAATATGACCGATTCCCAGCCGGCAAGTTCTGCTATCATGTGACCAGCGAAAAACAGCACCAGGGAGATTATACCGATAAGACCGGGTGCCCCGAAACCCGGGGTCAGGACTTCGGTGATAATCCCTATGAACCCAATAGTGAGGAACATCGGAGCCACAAAGGGGCTGGTCACGAAGCTGGCAATCCTCTCTGAAAAAAATGGCTTTACCTCTTTTACGTCCCTGTCACCGACTCCAAGGACGGTCAGGAGTTCCTTCCTGTCGGCGGCGATACCGTCGGCCAGTTTCAGTTCCAGAGCTTTTTTAGCGGTAAGGGAAAGAATTTTTCCCCTTTCCTTTAAACCCTCTATTTCCACATCGGCATCGGCCATAGCCGCAACAATCCTTGGGTCCCTTCCTCTTCTCTCCGCAGCACCTTCCAGCTTCGACCTCCAGTAGGATATGGTTTTCTCTTCTTTGGGTACCGTCTCCGCCGCGCCTATTGTGGAGCCGGGAGCCATGTATAGGTTTTCGCAGGAAATGGCAATCAGCACTCCCGCCGACGTGGCCTGGCTGTTGACATAGGCCGCCGTCGGCACGGGGGAGTTCAGAATGGTCTGACTTATCTCAACGGCGGCATCCACCAGCCCCCCGGGCGTATTTATTTCGAAAACCAAAAGGGCTGCTTCTGTTTCCTTTGCTTCTTCAACGGCCCTCTTTACAAATTTGGCCATGCCAGGGTCCACCGTGCCCCTTATTGGTACGAAAAGGACTTCTCCCTTTTCCTTCGGCAAACCTGAAACGTTTGTAAAAAGCGAAAAAAACAATAAAGCCGTAATTAGAAAAATAACAAAAGTTCCTACCCTGGATCTCACCGGACCACCCTCTATTGCTTAATTTTTGGTTAACAACTGACGTTTCTTCAAGCCCTTTATTGTTTTAATTATATCACAATTTAGAGCGGTTAAATATATCTATGAGTGAGTGCCTATTATAATATCTAGCGTTTTTACCCCCTGGTTTCGGATATAGTTTCTACAGTAGGACCGTACTCTCGATCTCCGCCGCAATAAGGATATAAAAAACATCTCGTTCTCCGTTTTCAGCTACTTCATTTTTATCTTCAGCTTCGGGATATTCATCTACGTTCCTGATTACTGCTTCATCTTCAGCTTCTTCAATTTCCCTGTTACCATTATTTACTGCATATCTACCTGCCCGTACAGAACCGGTTAAGTTCGGTTAAGTTCCTTTTCGGTAGCGGCTATCACCACCGAACCGGCCATATCACCCGTCACGTTGACCAAGGTCCTGCCCATGTCCAGGATGCGGTCTATTCCCGCTATGAGTGCTATGCTCCCCAGAGGCAGACCCACCGTCTGCAGTATCGCTGGGAGGAAAAAGATGCTCACGCCGGGGACTCCGGCAGTCCCTATGGAAAACATAGTGGCGGTCAGTAGTACTGCCAACTGTTGCGAAAGCGAGAGCTCGACGCCGTAAAGCTGGGCGGTGAACAGAACGGAGATCCCCAGGTGAAGGGCGGTACCGTCCATGTTAATAGTGGCACCCAGCGGCAACACAAAACTGCAGATGGACTTTGAAACGCCCAGCTTCTTTTCCGTCACCTCCATGGTGACCGGCAGGGTCCCCGAACTGCTGCTGGTGGTGTAGGCCGTCAGCATCGCCGGTGCGGCGCTTTTAAAGAATTTGACAGGGTTCATCCTGGTAAATATCCAGACCAGAGCGGAGTATACCATAAAGAGTTGGATGGCAAAACCCAGGTAGCCCGTTATTATTAGTTTCCCCAGAGGAAGGAGTAGCGATGGACCGTGATCGGCAACTACGGGTACAATAAGTGCAAAAACGCCTATGGGTGCGTAGTACTCCATGATTATCCAGACTATTTTATAACTGATCTCAGCTAGGCTGTTGAAGAAGTCTAGGACCGGTTTGCCCTTTTCACCGACTAAGGTAATGGCTATTCCCAAGAAGATGGCAAACACTATGATCTGGAGCATATTGCCTTCGGCCATTGCCTTTACCGGGTTTGACGGGACGAGATCCGCAGGAGTTATCAAAGGAGGCTCTCCTTTGATCTCCACTTCCTCCACAGGCAGCGTTATACCCGTGCCGGGCTTAATGATATTGGCCAGAATGATGCCAATGGTTATGGCAAGGGCGGTGGTGAGGAGGTAATATGCAATAGTCTTGGCTCCTATTCTACCCAATTTCTTAACATCGCCGAGGCTGGCCGTTCCCACTATCAGCGAGGAAAGGACCAGCGGCACTACCATCATTCTGATGAGGTTGAGGAACAGCTCTCCAAAGGGTTTAATGTAAGTACTGGCCACATCGGGAGCCGGTGTAAGTAAAAGGCCGACAAAGACACCGACAATTAGAGCGATAAAGATTTTGGTTGCGATGCCAAACTTCACTTTCACCAGTTAACCCCCATTTCATTTTTGTATCGTCACAATAAAGTTAGTTAAAATTCTACCTCCTCCCAAACCCTTTTTACACATTATACCAGGCACTACTATACATTGTCAATGATAAATTATTAAACGATGGTGTCAAGATACGTAGGATAATTTTTAACGACAACCCCTGAAATATCTTAAATCAACGCTTTCCTGTTATGCTTGTTTTTCTTATTAGGGCATGAACCTTTACTGAGTGGGAAGGCTCTTATGGTATCTCTTCCATGTTTTTATTTGTCTTGCAGAAGATTTTGTTTAAAAATATGCTGTACACAACAAAAAATACGTGAGACGGTTAAATTTCTCGTACAGAAATATAACACAAGAAATCCTTTTGAACTTATTGATTACCTCAGATTTTATCTTATCTATGTGGAATTTAATGATAACTCAAAGCAAGGCATGTTTTTTAAAAATACAAAAGGAATGCTTTATACACAAAAAAGTGGGGTTTCCCACTTTTTAAATATCAACATTGTTATTTATTATTGGATTTTGTGTCTTTTTTGTCGACTTACTTTTATTGAACAAGTTTTGTATTTCTTCTATCAATTTAGGCGTCAAGTCTATTATTCTCTCTAACATAGCACTTTGAGTAACTGGCAAGAGTCTGATTTGCCCTTGTCCAACCACCATAAAGGCAACAGGTTGTACAGAAACCCCTGCACCACTGCCACCTGCAAATGGCATGCTTTGAGATGAATCTTGTTCTGTACCTTTTTTATCATTCTTTGGCAAGTTAATTTCACCGCCTCCAGCGACAAAGCCAAAGGTCACACGGGAAATAGGGATTATTATCGTTCCATCAGGAGTTTCTACAGCATCTCCTACTATTGTATTGACATCTATCATGTCTTTTAAGCTTTCCATAGTCGTTTTCATCAATGCATCGATTGGGTGGTCACTCATTTATTTTCACCTCCCCTTTAAACTACCCAAAAACTCCAAAAACTTTATTCCATTAATAATAATATTACCACAGGTTATTTTAAATATGCAAATTAAATTTCCCTCTAACTTATTTTGACCATAGCAAGGCGTGATATAAAGCTCTGGTGCAGTAGTAAAGGTAGCGTTATTATATATCGGCATAAGAGCTGTATATATTACGCCCCATAAAGAACCGCTCAATATAGCAGTCCAAGCTGCATCTTCTAAGCCAATTTTTACATTTAAATAAAATTTATAAACAACAGTATCTTTTAACACATCTCTTAAAAGTTCTATAATCTTAAAAAAATCTTTATACTCTATATCTAAAGCTGAAAATTTTCCCTCTTTTTTAGTTCTCTCTAATTTTTTTGCTCCTGTACTTTTAAGTATCTTGACACCTAAAACTTTAAAATACAATTCCTCTTTTTCGGGCTCTTTCTGTAATTTAAAGGTCAAAAAATTTACAAAAAATATATTAGTTACTATTTCCAGGGAAATATTTTTCTCCTCTTTATTCGCTTTTATTTTAATTTTAAGAGGTAAAAAATACAGTAAAATCAAAAAAATAAGGATTATAAAAACAACAGACAAATATTTCATCATTTCACCTCATATCACGCTGTTTATAAGCCTTTTCTAAGCAAGATTTGGGTCTTTATTATAGTTTTGGTAAAAAAATTGATAGTTATTAAAAACTGCCTATATTGTATTTTTATCCATATAAAGAAAATATAGTATCTTGATATATGATAACCTCTTTTTAAAAAAATAGCAAGTACAATTGTAAAAAACTTCTATGTAAAATTGTACTTATAATAATATAAATATAGCAGGTAACTCTTTATAAAAGAGCACCTGCTTTTTTTAACATTTCATTTTATTTAAAAAGGGATGCCAACCAATCGAAAAAGCTTTTTATAGCGTCTAAAATTGCTTTTAATATACCTTTGTTCTCTTCTACTGTCTTCTTTATTTTATCAACATCTACCCCTATTTTCTCTAATTGCTTTTTTATCATTTCAACATTTAGATTGAGTTGATTTATCTTTTTCATAAGTTGTACAATCTGAGATATCTGCTCATCAGTTAGTTTAATGTTAAGCTGTTTAGCAATATCCCTTATAACATTTGCAATCTCATTTTCATCTGCAAGTTTTTTTGCAATTACTTCTTCTTTAACCTTTTGAATAAGTTCAGCTGCTTTATCTTTTCCTATCTTTTCCCCTAAAGTACCTGTTATAACCAATTCTTCATTAGCTGTCTTTTTTGCCTCGTCACTTAATTTTTCCCCTGTTGCTTCTTCAAATGCCTTCATTATCCCTGTAAGAGCTGCCGTGCCTGATACATCAAAGGGAGCAGCTACTACCACCTTTGCATCTTTAATGCCTGCTGTCACCATTGCATTGGCATACATCTCTTTAGAGACCCAGCTTATGTTGTGAGTATCAACCATAATTCCTTCTCCCTGTGGGAGAAGTTTCACATACACTGAAGAAATGGCTCTGCTACCTATCTGTTTATCAGGTACCAATCCCTTTAAATATTTTCTTTCTTCCTCATTTGTAACCTTGATAACTTTAGTCGTGTTTGGATTGACCCCAAAATATTCCATCATTTCTTCCTGTTGTTTAGGAGTAAGGTCTGCACCTAAACTTACTATCTCTTTTTCATTTGCAAAGGCAAAAGTGGTTGAAAGAAATGTAAAAGTAAGCCCTATTAAAATTAAAAGTAAAGACACTATGCTTCTTTTCATACATTAAAACCTCCTCCTTTTTTAAGGTGTGATTTCGATTTGCGGCAATTCTTTTAAAGATTTAATTCCAAAATACTTTAAAAAGTCTTCTGTAGTAGTGTACAGTATTGGCCTACCAGCAGATAAAGCCCTTCCACTTTCCTTGATCAAATTATACTCCAGCAAAGTATTTATAGCTTTATCGCTTTTTACCCCCCTTATTCTTTCAATTTCTGCCCTCGTAATAGGTTGATTATAAGCTATTATAGCCAAAACCTCTAATGCTGCTTGAGAAAGTCCTTGTTTTATTTCTAATCCCAAAGCTTGTCTAACTATTTCTCCATAATTATCATTTGTACACATTTGAACTTTATCTTCAAAAAATATAATATCTAAACCGCGATTTTCTCGGTCGTAATATTCTTTTAATTTATTTACAACATCTACTATTTCCTCTTGAGAAAGTCCTACCACTTCGCATAGGGTTCTTAATTTTACTGGTCCCCCTGCTGCGAACAATATAGCTTCTATTTTTCCTTCATTGCTCATTTTTTTCTCCTCTCCCAAAGGATTTAATAAGTATATCCCCATAAGTAGTCTTTTGTTCTGCTATAATTTTATTTAATCTCACTAACTCTAAAACAGCAATAAAAGATACAATAATTTCTCCTTTTGCCCGACTTTTCTTAATAAATTCACTAAACCAAAGGACAGTTTTTTTTACCAATTTCACTAATAACTCTTTAATCTTACTCTCTACAGTATATTCATCTTTTTTTATTTCTATTTCATCTTCTCTGGCATTATTTTTTGAAATAACCTTAAGATACGCTTTATATATATCTTCACTAGAGTAGTTTAAAGCAATTTTTTTATCTATATATTTTACTTCAGGTTCTTCTCTAAAAAAACGAGAACCAATTTTGCACATTTCTTTAAAAGTATGGGCAATAATTTTATATTTCTTGTACTCAATCAATTTAGTTACCAATTCTTCTCTTGGGTCTACTTCTTCCATTTCCAATTGTTGTCCCTCAAACTTCTGTTTGGGAAGTAACATTTTAGATTTAATTTCTAATAAAGTAGCTGCCATTACAATAAATTCTGATGCCACATTTAAATCCATTTCCTGCAAAGTTTTAATATATTCCATATATTGATCTAAAATAACTGAAATCGGGATATCCATCAAATCAATTTCATTTTTTTCTATAAGGTGAAAAAGTAAATCAAAAGGTCCTTCAAACACTTCTAATTTTACGTTGTACATCTTCACACCCCAAAAGGCTTTAAAATAAGAGTTATAAAAGAGTCCAAAGCATTCATAAGAGGCCCCATAATTTGTCCTATAACCCCAGTGAAAACAAGAAGGAGCAAAATAACCTGCCCATACATTTCATATTGAGAAATCATATAAGCCTCTCTTGGGGGTAATAAACTCCACAATACTTTTGAACCATCCAAAGGCGGCACAGGTATTATATTGAAAACAGCAAAAACTAAATTGTAAATGTACAATAGATATAAAAGTGGATACAATATTGGGACATCTTTAAATGCTATCATCAATATTCGAGAAACGATAGCCAACAAGACGTTGGAAAGAGGGCCTGCTAAAGATACAAGCAATACACCTTTTTTTCTATCTCTAAAATATAAAGGATTAATAGGAACAGGTTTCGCCCACCCAAACCTTAAAAGCCAAAGCATTAAAAGACCAATGGGGTCAATATGAGCCAACGGATTTAATGTAAGCCTACCACTTTGCCTTGGAGTAGGGTCCCCCAATTTATCTGCCACATAACCATGACTAAATTCGTGGAAACTCATCGCAATAAGAAGTGCAGGTATTCTATATAAAAAATCTATAAAATCTATCAAATTTATTCTCCTTTCTTTAATTTTTCTATCAGTTTTTTTAAAAATGCAATTTCTTCATCTCTTGTAGCAATAATTCCATTAATTTTCGCCTCAAACACATTATCCATTAATTCCCCATATAAAGGACTGGGAGGAAGTCCTAAATTTTTTATGTCTTTTCCCTTTACAGTCAATTTACCTTTTATAATTTTTTCGGCTTTTTCTCCTTCCATTACTTCAATAGCTCTTAAAACTTCCTCTTTTGTTTCTTCTATAGTTTCTCTTATTTTTCTGATATTTTTATTTTGGCAATTGAGTTGCTCTCTTAAAAAAACCAAGTCTTTTAAAGCTTTGAGATAAATTTTATTTACTCGCAACCTCTTTTCAATTTTATTAATATCACTCTCTTTTAGGTAGTAAAAAAGCACTAAAAATCTGTATAATTCAACTTCTAAATTTGCATCCACTCTATCGAGATTTCGAGTATTAAGTGTAATTCCATCAAAAATAACTTTATCAATACCGTAAGAAATAAATTTATCAATCATCTCTTTGGCTTTAATTTCTTTCAAAATTAAAAAGATCTCATTCCTTATTCTATCAGCAGACAAAAGTCTAATATTTTCTATTGATTCCTTCATCAAATTGTGTGTCTTTTTTTCAATCTCAAAAGCATATCTAGTAGCATATCTTATAGCTCTAAATATTCTGGTAGGGTCATCAATAAAACTTTTAGAATGAAGGACTCTAACTAAACCCTTTTTCAAATCCTCTAGTCCGTTAAAATAGTCTAAAATTTTTCCTTCTATTACATCATAAGCCAAAGTATTTATAGTAAAATCTCTTCTTGCCATGTCATCGTATATATTTGAAAATTCGATTGTTGGCAGTGCAGCAGAACGTTCATAATACTCTTTACGAGCAGATATAACATCAATAGAAAAACCGTCATAACTTAAAGTAGCAGTCCTAAAAGCTTCATACACTACAATATCACCTTTTAAATAAGAAAGCAATGTATAGGCAAACTTAATACCGTCTCCTTCCACTACTACATCAATATCAAGGTTTTTAACCCCTAATAAAAAGTCTCTTACCACTCCACCTACAATATAAGATTTAATTTTTGTTTTTGAAGAAATTTCCTTCAGCAGTTTAATTAAATCTATTCCGTTAACCTCTATACGCAAAAAATCACCCTTTTACCAACAAAATAATTCCTTGCTTTTTATATTATACCATAGGAAAAGATAAAAAAATAAGTATAAGTTAAAATTCATTAACCTATACTTATTTCTTAGTCTTTGAATTAAAAATTAAAGAAAAAATGTACCCAAAAAATACTGCAGCAGAAATTCCTCCGGCAGTGGCTGTCAATCCTCCTGTAAAAACTCCAATCAATCCATCTTTCTCAACAGCTTTTATTACACCTTGGGCAAGAGAATTTCCAAAGCCCAAAAGGGGTATTGTAGCTCCTGCACCACCTATATCTATCAATTTTTTATAAACTCCAAGACCTCCAAGTATTGCTCCTAATGTTACATATGTTACTAATATTCTTGCAGGAGTTAATTTAGTCTTATCAATCAAAATTTGTGCAATAGCACAAATCAAACCTCCCATTAAAAACGCTTTTATATAATCCATATTGACCTCCTTATAATGTTGTCGATATTGTAATAGCATGGGCAATCCCAGGAATAGATTCCCCTTGCTGGCTACTGGTAGGAGATAAAAGAGCTCCCGTCGCCATAAATAAAACTTTTTTATAGACTCCATTTTGTATTTGAGATAACAGCCATCCATTCAAAACTACTGCAGAACAAGCCGCACCGCTGCCACCAGAATGGACGTCTTGTGATTCATCAAAAATTTCTATTCCACAATCTTTATACTTGCTCTCTATGTCATACCCCTCTTTATACAACAACTCTAAAAGTATATCTCTCCCTACTCTCCCCATGTCTCCCGTCATAATAAGGTCATAGTCTTCTATTGTAAAACCTGTATCTTTAAAATGAGTGATAATTGTATCTGCTGCAGCAGGTGCCATTGCCGCTCCCATGTTATTGGCATCCTTCATCCCCAAATCTACAACTTTGCCAGTAGTAGCATGGGTAATATAAGGGCCTTCTCCTGTGGAGGCTAAAATTGTAGCTCCTGCACCTGTCACCGTCCACTGTGAAGTAAAAGGCCTTTGAATGCCTTGTTCTAAAGGATATCTAAACTGTCTTTCTGCAGTAGAAAAATGGCTGGAAGTTGCCGCTATTATATAGTCAGCATAGCCTCCATCAATAAGCATAGCCCCTAAAGTCAATCCCTCTGTCATAGTAGAACAAGCACCATACAATCCGAAATGTGGCACATTCAATTGTCGCGCAGCAAAATTTGCACTTATAATTTGATTTAACAAATCACCACCTAGCAGGTAATCAATGTCTGAAATTTTAAGGTTTGCCTTTTTTAATACTAAATTTACAGCATCTTGAAACATTTTTGACTCTGCTTTTTCCCAACTTTTTTCTCCATATGTATCGTCTACTAAAATCATATCAAAATAATCTCTTAAAGGTCCTTCTCCTTCTTTAGGTCCTACAATAGTGCCTCCAGCTATTATAGAAGGAGGATTTTTAAACTTAACTGTCTGTGTGCCTAATTTTTTTTCTGCCATATCTAACTTCCCCTTTTACTTCAAAAAATAATATATCAAACCTATAATAATTGAAGTACTGACACCATATACAATAACAGGTCCTGCAATTGTAAACATCTTTGCTGCCGCCCCAAAAACAAAACCTTCCCTTTTAAACTCCATTGCCGGTGACACAATAGAATTTGCAAAACCTGTTATTGGCACTATAGAACCTGCCCCTGCAAACTTCCCTATATCGTCATAGACCCCAATTCCAGTTAAAAAAGCCCCAAGAAATACCATAGTAATTGATACAAGAGTATTGGCATCTTGCATAGAATAACCTCTTGATAGGTAAAAATTTAAAAAGAACTGCCCTATGTCGCTTATCAATCCTCCTACTACAAAAGCCATCACTACGTTTTTAAGCAAAGCAGGTTTAGGCTCATATTTCTGTGCTATGTTTTTATATTCTTGCTCTTTTTTTACATCTCTTTCCATTAATTTCACCCTTTCTTATGACAAGAGCACCATAGACGGTGCTCATTTATTTTCAATCTAATTCTTTATCTGCTCTATAAGCTATTTGTATATTAGCTTTATATTCTACTATTTTGCCATTTTTTACATTAGCTGTTTGGTTGACAACTTCAATTCCTGATATATTGTCAATAGACTTAGCTGCTTCTTCTACAGCTTTGTGTATTGCATCTTCCCAGCTCACTGTTGAATCTCCTACTACATTTAAAACTTTAACAACTGCCATACTTTTTCCTCCTCCCTTATATACCAAATCAGCACTGTCAGGTATTTTTTTATTGGTTTTGTGCATATAAAAATAGCTAACAGCAAAAATTAGCAATATTGTCACGATTATAATTAACATCTTTTTCATTTTCATTTCACCAGCCATTATTAGTATGTGAAGATAAGCAAAATTAATTCAAAAAAAGTGTAGTATTTGTGTTAAAATACTACACTTCTTCCAATTCTTTTCTTAGTTTTTGTAAAACTTTTTTCTCAAGTCGCGATACTTGCACTTGTGAAATTCCTAAAATATTTGCCACTTCCATCTGCGTCATATCCTTGAAATATCTCAAAAATATTATTTGTTTTTCTCGTGGTTTAAGTTTATTTATAACCATCTGTAAAGCTAATTTATCGTCTATATCAACTTCTTTTTCCTCTTCACTCACCATTTCAATTAAAAGCTTGTCATCTTCGTCATGAGTTGCGTTGTCATATAATGACTCAGCAGTAGCAGCCGATTCAAAAGCCATAGCAATTTCTTCGGGACTTACATTTAATCTTTCAGCAATTTCATTAATTGTTGGTTCTCTATTTAATTCATTGCTTAAAATCTCTTTAACATAAAAAGCTTTTGTAGAAAGCTCCTTTAAAGAGCGACTCACTTTTATTAATCCATCATCTCTTAGAAATCTCTTAATTTCTCCCATTATTATAGGTACTGCATAGGTAGACAATTTTACATTGTAAGATTCATCAAATTTTTGAATTGCCTTTACAAAACCTATACAACCTATTTGATATAAATCCTCCAATTCATACCCTCTATTAGAAAATTTTTTAACAATACTCCAAATAAGGCCACTATTTTCTAAAATTAATTTTTCCAAGCTTTCTTTATCATTCTTTTGTGCTGCTCTTATCAATTCCAAATTCTCATCACTTTTTTCAAAATTCCCTTCTTTCATAAAGTCACCTCATTTATCAGACCCTATATATTTTGTCATTCGGACAAGAGTTCCCTTTCCTGGAGTTGATTCAACTTCTAATTCATCCATAAAGGTCTGCATGACAGTAAAACCCATTCCTGCTCGCTCTTCTTCTAAGCGAGTAGTAAAAAGAGGTTGCATAGCTTTCTCAATATCTTCAATCCCTTTTCCCTCATCTATGACTTCAATTGTTATTTTGTTACCTGAAATAAAAGCTTTAATAGTAATGATGCCGATTTTATTCTCATATCCGTGAATTATGCAGTTAGTAACTGCTTCTGAAACAGCAGTTTTTATATCTGCAATTTCCTCAATTGTCGGATCTAGTTGAGCAGCAAAAGCTGCAACAACAGTCCTTGCAAAAGACTCATTTTGCGACTTACTTAAAAAATTTAACTCCATCATGTTTGTGTATTCCATGATAATCCCCCTTCTATATTTCCTTTAAGGCTTCTTCAATGTCATTATAACATTTAATTATACGCAACAACCCAGAAACTTCAATAATTTTATGTAATTGCTTATTGGAATTTACTATAGCTACCTTGCCATTATTCTCTTTGACTTTTTTATATCTTCCTATTATAACGCCAATTCCTGAACTATCCATAAAATTTACATTTTTAAAATCAAAAATTAAATTTTTACACGACTTTTTTTCATACTCTTCATCAATAACATTTTTTATGCTCTCCGCCACATGATGGTCTAACTCACCTTCAATTTTTACTATCAAAGCATCCCCTTTTTTTGCAAATTTTACTCTCATTTTATCAACCTCCCCCTATTATATTCGATATAAATTTTAAAATTCCTCCTTTTTTGTGATATTTTTCTAAAAAATATAAAAAAGCACTAAACGACTGTTTAGTGCTTAAAGTAAATTACTGATATTTTAGCCAACCAATAAAAACTTTATTGAGATTTTCAAAAAAGTTCGCTTTTTCTACTACTTCCTGAGGATATATGTTAAATTTCTTTATAACCTTGCCATCCTGTGTTATTTTTACAGTGCCTATTGGGACCTCTTTGGCCAGAGGAGCTAATACAGCATTCTTTAGCTCCACCTCTGTTTTTATATTTTTACCTTCTCCTTTTTTAATCAGTATATACTCATCATCGCGGCACACAACACTAACAGCCTCTCTTTTCCCTTTTAAAACTTTAACATTGCCAAAACTTTGCCCTTTTGAAGCTACTTTTACGCTTTCATAATTAGCAAATCCATAATCTAATAACTTAGCCGCTTCACTAAACCTCGTCTCAGAATCAGGTGCTCCGAACACCACCGCTATTAGCCTTGTATCTCCCCTTTTAGCTGTTGCTGCCATACAATAAAGTGCTTCCGAAGTAGATCCTGTTTTAATTCCATCTACTCCTTTATAGCGCCATAGTAATTTATTAGTATTTATGAGACTAAATTTCCCATTTCTTAAAGAATCTAATTTATTGGTTAAATATTTAAATATGCTCTCGTGCTTTACTAATTCCCTTGAAATCATTGCAATATCATATACGCTCGTCAAGTGCCCTTCCTCAGGTAATCCAGTTGCATTTTTAAAAGTAGTATTTTTTGCTCCCAATTCTTTAGCCCTTTTATTCATCATTTCAACAAAATTTTCCTCTGTACCCGCAATATACTCAGCTAAAGCAACAGAAGCATCGTTTGCCGAATTCATCGCTATAGCCTTCATTAAATCATCTACTGTCATTTCCTCTCCTACTTCTAAATATATTTGTGTACCTCCCATATCAAAGGCATGTTTACTTGTAACAACTTTATCTGTTATTTTAATTTTACCAGAATCTATTGCTTCAATCGCCAGTAAAAGAGTCATTACTTTGGTAACACTGGCAGGCGGTAAGGGCTTATGGCTATCTTTTTCATAAAGAATCTGTCCCGTATTAGCCTCCATCAAAATAGCAGATTTTGACTTTAAATTTAAAGTATCAGCATATACTGTGCCATTTAAGACAAAAGAAATAGCTAGTATCAAACTCACTAATAATGTTAAAAGCCTTTTAAACATAAAATCACCCTCCTCATCACTATTTATTTTGCGCTGGAGGGTGAATATTATACTTTTTATATTTTTAAGCACGAGGGTGAAATTTATTATAAACTTCTTTTATTTTTGATTTTGAAATTAAAGAAAGTAAATTTGTATTTAAATCCGTTTGATAACCTAACATTTCTTGAACAGCTCGAATATCTGCACCATTTTGAAGCATATGCTGCGCAAAAGATTGTCTTAGTGTATTTGGAGTAACAGAAAAGCCAGGATTAATTTTATCAGTGTATTCTCTTATTATTTTCCAACAGCCTTGTCTTGTAAGTTTTTCCCCTCGCAAATTTAAAAAAAGAGTATTTTCTCCATTTTTTGCTTTTCTTGCTTTTTCAATGTAATTTTTTAAGGCATCAATTGCATGAGAGCCTATTGGAATAACTCTCTCTTTATTAGAACGAATAACTACATAGCCATAAGAGAGATTCACATCTTCTAATTTTAAAGAAATAACTTCGGAGACTTTAAGTCCTGTAGCATAAAGTAATTCAATAAGAGCTTTATCTCTAAGTCCTTTTTCATCATCCCCAAAATCTATTGAAAGTAGCATATCTACCTGTTCAACTGTTAAAGTAGCAGGCGGCTTTTTTTCTACTTTCGGGGTAATAATCATGTATGTTGGGTCTTCTTCTATTTTCTTTTTCATAAATAAATAATGATAAAAGGCTTTAAGAGAAGAAAGATTTCGAGAAACAGTTGCTTGTGATTTTCCTTTTTTCTTCAAGTAATAAAGATAATTTAATATTGTCGATTTTTTGACATTATAATATTCAACTCCGATTTCTTCAAGATAATTTAAAAATTGGTTTATGTCTCTGTTATAAGATTCAAGAGTGTTTTTTGACAGTTTTTTGTTCTTTTTTAAAAAATCCAAAAACTCCCCAACCACATTATTTAACATATTCTTTACCCCTACAATTCTTGAATTTTTATAATAAATCCATTTAATTATAAATATTCAACATAAATCGTCATTTTCCTTCTTTTATGGTGAAAAAATCGGCAATAGTAATATATAAGGTGAAAGATAAGATTCTATCAAGCAGCCTATCAATATAACTAAAAATTCTGCATACACCATAAAAGTATAAGATACAAATTGTGATACTAATTCTTCAAAATAAAATTTGCGATTTTTCAAAAGATATAAAGAAAAATTAATAGCCGTTACAGATATAAACAAGATTCCTAATAAGATAAAAACATTTTGAGGCAAAATTCCCATCAATACGAGTAGTATCCCTTTTGTTTTAAATTCTTTTATCAAAATTCCAATAGAAAATCCTAAAATAAAACCTCTTACCCCAACAAGCAAAAATATAAAAGGAATCCCTATAATTGTAGCCCCTAAAATCCATAAAGCAAAAACAGTGACAAAATTATTTAAAAGCGACTGTTTAAAAATTTGGGTAGAATTCAAGTTTACAGATTTTGCAATTTGATAAAATTTTGAGATATACCCTATTATTTGCTCCATCTGTATATCAGTTAGATTATTAACAGTAAAAGATCCCGCTGCTACTCCTATCATTAATGACATTACAGCTAACACATACAGCAAAAAATTATTTTTAATATGCAGATGAAGGTTTCCTTTTAAAAACTTCAAGAATATTGCCCCCTATTTTTATAAAGCTAATTTAAATTTATGAGTCAAAAGGGGACAATATTCCTTTAAGTTATAGTAACTTTCCCGTATATTCCCCCTCCTCCCGCTGAAACCTCCAATTTTCCTTCTCTTGCCTTTAAAATATTTAGGGCATTAGAAGTTCCCACTACTTTTTCCAATTCTTCATAAGCTGCTTCATGCAAAGCATACAATTCACTGCCAAAATAATTTACTAATTTTTCGATAGACTTTTTTCCAATATTAGGAATAAATTCTAAAGGGATTTGATAAATATATAAAGGTCTAAAAGAAGGATGGGTAGTATCATAATCTTTAATTTCCTCTATTCTGTCCTTTACACCTAAAACTATATTTGTGCTTCCACATTTTAAGCATTTTTTAACTGGTGGTTTTTCCTTTGCAATATAGCCACAATCCAAGCAAAAAGTTCTGTGGTATTTCCCTAATTTAGGATTTAAGCCATAATTTTTTACAATTTCTCTTCCCTTTTCTCTTTTTATAGCCAACAAAATCTCCTCAAAATTTGCCTCTTTTATATCAAAAACATTAAACTCTCTGGCTATTTTTTCTAAGGAATGGGCATCTGAATTGGAAAGAAAAGTTTTATTTTGTAACTCCTCAATCTGATCAGCCATATCAGAGTCCGCGCTAAGGCCTAACTCTACTCCATAAATATATTGATAAAAATCTTTAAAGACATATTTAAGCCTATCAGTAGAACTGCCATAATAACTTTTAAAGGGAGTAAAAACATGGGCGGGAATCACAACCCCGCTGTATTTTTCTGCGATTTCAACAACTTGCACACTTGTAAGATTTATTCGCTGAGAACTTAAATTTATATTTTTTATGTATTTAGAAATTTCTTGAGAAAATAGAGAAATGCTTTCAATATCTTTAAAATAACAAGTTAAGTGGGGAGAGCCCTTTTCTTCTTTACCAATTTCAATTTCGCAGCCTAAAATCAAAGTAACTTTATTTTTATACCTAAGCCCTCCTTCTTCAAGGGAGAATAATATTCCTTCTTGTATATATTCTTTTAGCTCCTCCAAAATAAGCGGAGAAGCGCCATCTACAATGCCAACTATATCAATTCCCTTTAATATACTTTTTTCTAATATATTTAAAACAGTTAAATTTTTTGAGGCCGCAATTTTTACAGGAGCTCCTTTTATACTCCTTGCAACATGAACATGCAAATCTCCGTAAAATCTCATAGGCTATTCCTCATTTTAAAATAATATAAAATTCCAATTATTGTTTTAGAATCTTTTATCTGATTTTGCAAAATCATTTCCCACAATTCCTCTGGAGTATACTCATATACCTCTAAAAATTCGTCCTCGTCAGGTTGAGCAGTGTATTTTTTTAAATCTTTTGCAAAATACAAATACATTTTTTCATCAGAAAATCCAGGAGTAGTATAAAAAGTAATCAAATGTTTCATAAAACCTGCTTCATAACCTGTTTCTTCTAATAATTCCCTTTTAGCACAAATCAAAGGTTCTTCGCCTTTTTCTAACTTTCCTGCCGGTATCTCTAATAAAGATTCCTCAGCAGGTTTTCTATACTGCTTCACTAACAAAATTTTTTCTTTATCGGTAACTGCTACTATGGATACACCGCCGGGATGCTCAACTATTTCTCGCGTAGTAACTTTTCCATTAGGCAATTTTACCTCATCTACTCTTAAATTTATTATTTTTCCTTCAAAAATCTTATTGGTACCGACTGTAACTTCTTTTTGCTTCAAAACTCATCTTCCTTTCTATGTATATTTTTAGCAATAATTACATAACATACTATAGAAATGAGGTGATAAAATGATTATAATAGGAAACAGTCTTTATTATGCTGGAAAATTTTCTACTCTATTATTTTTATTAAAGGAACTAAATAAAAGATACAAAACTTTAGGAGAAGTAATCCGTGTCAAGAATTAGACTCATTTAGTTAACATCTTACACAAGAGAAGCAACTTGACAGAGCAGTTGCTAAACTTAGCGAGACTGAGAGACAAAAGCGAGGCAGAGGCAAGGATGCTGGAAGCTGACCCCTGACTCGAAGTAATTAAATCAGCTTTCCAATAATTTAAAAGACACATAAAGGGCTGCAGCTCCACAAGCATTAAAAAAGTCTGGCTCACTTTCATAGTTTTTTCCCATTGTTGTCAAGTTAAAGTCAGTTTCTTCTATATATTTTCTTATAATTTCAGCTTCAATAAATTCTATTCTATATCGTGAAAATACAGGATTTGAATTTATCTGCCCTTTTATTATTTTTTCTTTTTCTCCTTCCAGAGTAGGAAAAGTCAAAACACATGAGCTGTTACACAGCTCTAAAACAGTTATAGTATGGTGACTAATTCCTTGATGTCTATGTCTTTTATCATTAAATCCAATTCTTGGGATAAGTATAGGCTTACCTCCTAATTTATTTACAGCATCTATTATATAGGCTTGTTCTACTCCTGAAAAACCATACTTAGTTCCCGTACCTACTATTCCTGGCCCCATTGCCACTATAACTACGTCTGTTTGTAATACCTCTTTTGCACCTATCAAAGCAGTATAAATATTTACACATTCATAATCTCCTCCAAAAGCATGGCCAATTGTAATTGTATTATCTATTATTCCTCTCTTTTTAAGTTCAAAAACTGTATTGCTAAAACTTATAGGTAGGCATCCACCATCTGTCATTACATATGTAATTTTAAGGTTAGGATTTGTACTTTTTAGCACTAAGGCTACAGGGGCTACCATACTGTGAAGTTCTCCAACTATTACAGGTAAATCTTCTAAACTTTCAAACTCTTCAAAAGCAGTATGATAAGGACTGTTTTGCTCCTCCATAGTCAACATATTTATCTGAAAAGGCGTGTATCTCAATTTCATAATATGCCCATTTCCCACAGCATCGTATTCAGAGTATTTGAGATTTACAACTATAAAGTCATAGCCACCTGTCCCAAGATTTAAAAGGCGAGCAGTTCGGTTTACATAAACTTTATCTCCTACTTCTATTTTACCAGTTATATCGTCATAATTTAAAGCTAACGCCTTTTCTCCCTCTGACTCAACTTCCACAACAGTTATACCTTCTCTTTGTGCAACAATTTTACTTACTTTAGCTAAATAAACGCTAATCACATTATCTTTCTCCTTTTCTTCCTAACATATCGAGGTAATTTAAGACTTTATTTTTTTCGATTAAAGCAGTTAAAGAATATTTTTCTGTAAAAATATGTAATAAAATTAGCAACGCCAATATTATCAACCTGCCATATAAATCAAAAATAAGAATACTGCTTATTCCCAAAGACATTCCTAAAACATTTGATCCAGTGTCCCCCATCATCACATTTGCTTTTAAATCTTCTGGAAAATACACTAAAAGAATCATAGTCAGCAAGACTAAGAAATGGGGATGGGTTTTCCCGATTATTAGAAAAATTAAAGAAATAACCAAAAAAGTTTTTCCGCATCTTCCAGGTCGCAAGTCTACAAGGTTTAAAAAATTCGTAAAAAGTGCAATTATCAAGGTATTTATTATCAATTCCTCTATATTATTTTTTCCAACATTAAAACTCACATAAAAAGCAATTAAAATTCCTGATAAAGCCTTTAAACTGCCTGTAGTAGGCTTTCCTTTTAAAAGCATAGTTATATGACCCTTTAGCCCTCTTACACTTCTGTCTCCTAATACATCATCTATAAAACCGACAAAAGAAATCAGTGATAAGCTCAATAAAATTACCTCTTGATATTCTATTCTAACTCCAAATAAATTGAGAAGTACAATTGACACAAATAAAGCAGGAACAAATACAATACCACCACAAACAGGTATCATAACTTTTTTATAGTTTTCCTTCAAACACAAAGGCTTGTTAATAATGCTATAAAAAAGCTTTTTTGTTATAACTGTCATTATTAAAGGAATTAATATTTTAGTCCAAAACACTATCTCACCTGCTATTCTTTAATATTCTTTGAAAACAACTTATACACTAATACTTTTAGTATATCCCAAAACTGCTTACCTCTGTGCAGGAAGCCTTTCAAGTTTCTCCCTGTAACAGAGTGCGTCATATTCACTTCTACTTCTTTTATTTTATACCCTTTCTTTAATATATCTATTGTCATACCAACTTCTATTCCAAAACCTTTATAAAAAGTTTTTAAACTCTCTAAAACCTCTTTTTTAAAAGCCCTTTGACCTGACAAGACAGATTCAATTTCATATCCTGTAAAGTATTTTACTCCTTTTCTGGCTAAAGTTTTAACAAAGCCAAATCCAGCTTTTATATTTGTCTTTGGAAATTTAGCAATTGTAACATCTGCTTCTCCCTCAAGAACAGGCAATATAAGTTTTTTGACTTCTCGTGACGAAAGGCCTACATCTGCATCTAAAAAAACTATCACATCATTTTTTGCATATTTCAAGCCTTCTTTTAAAGCTGTCCCTTTGCCAACATTTCTCTTCATATTGACTATTTTAGCTCCTGCTTTTCTTGCCTTTTCAGCAGTACTATCAGTTGAGCCATCATTTATTACGATGACTTCATCAACTTCTTCAACATCTTTTAATCCCTTTATGGTATCAATTATTCTTTCTTCTTCATTGTAAGCAGGTATCAATACACTAACTTTTTTATTCATCTATCTACCCTCACTTTTTAGAATTAGCAGAGGAATTATGTGTAGAATTGTCAGTATTCATAAAAGAATCTGGCATTAAGCTCATTGCACTTTGCTTAATTCCATAATTTCCTTCTTTACCCTCCATTACCATTATAAGCGACGTCTGCCCTATTATATCCTCCACATTATCTATTGTGGAAATATGCTGTTTTTTATACGCATCAATATAGGAATATTTAGTATCACTTTGTTCAACACCTACAATAGGAACATTAAGTAGCTTCACTTGTTTTATAATGGGAATATCTATAGAAGCTACATTATTATCTTTATTATTACTTCCTCCAGCTATAATTACAAAATCTGTATTACCTGGAATCCCTGTAAAATCTATATAACCATTTGTCTTTAAATAATTAATAAGGTCCACATCCTGACCTGTTACAATTGCATTAGCTAATTTTGAAACTACAAATTCATTCAAATGCTTTTCGTCTACTGTAACTCCATATTTATTAGAAAGGAAGTTTATTAAATTTTGCACTTCCAATTCATCGCCAGTATCAAAACTGTCTTTTATAACAGTAATCGACTCAATAGTAGCTCCTGCCTTTAAAAGAGCATTTCTCATGCCAGAATATATAAACTCATTTGTAGTTTCAATAATCGCTACTTTCACTCCCGTTAATCTATCAGCTACTAACTCAGGAAAAATAATTTGATGATATTGATTGTAATACCCTATCTGTTTATTTAACTCTTGAACAGTGTTTTTTAAATTATTATTTTCTGTTTGTAAATCCTTAAACTTTTGTTCTAACTCGTTTATAATTGAAGTTTGTTGCTCTGAAAAAACTTTTTGGCCATCTAACATAAAACCTATAAAAATTCCAATTCCTAAAGCAATAAAAATAGAAGCAATTGTCAAAACATAGTATTTAATATTTATATTCATAGAAAGTCCTCCTCAAAATCCGATTAAAAGGCGAATTCTAAGTTGTAATAGTTTCAATAGCTGCTGCATAGGTGGTGAAAAATACGCTATTACTCCAAGAGGAATCAATGCTGCCAGTATAATGCTAAATATATAAGAAATTTTAAAAGTTTCTCTGTACAGCTTATTTACTCCTTTGGCATCGATTAATTTTTCTCCTACTTTTAATCGCACTAAAAAAGTGCTGGACATTCCTTTTCTCCCTTTTTCCAGAAAATCAATCATGCTGGAATGGGTCCCTACAGCCACAATTAAGTCAGCACCTTTTTCAAAAGCCAAAAGCATAGCTATATCTTCACTTGTACCTGGAGCCTTAAAAATTTCCGCTTTAAGGCCTAATGCCGTTACTCTTTCCAAGCCCGGCGCTCTTCCGTCGGGATAGGCATGAACAATAATTTCCTTAGCCTTTTTTAAAGCCTCATCGCTTACACTGTCCATATCTCCAATGACTATGTCAGGAACAAGGCCAAACTCTAAAAGAGCATCTGCCCCTCCATCTACCCCTATTAAAATCGGTTTTACATCGTTAATATACTGTTTTATTGTAAACAAATCTTCTTTGTAATCCTTTCCTCTAACAACCACAAGAGCATGTCTATTTTTAAAACGAGTTTTAGTATTAGGTAATTCAACACCACCCAAAATAAAATATTTTTCTTTTTTTGCATATTCCAATGTATTTTCAATAAATTTATCTAATTCAACACCTATGTTTTCGCGACTTTCCTGCAATTTATAGTTTATAACGTCCTTTGTAAGAAGTTTCCCGCTTTTTATAAACACACCATCTTTATATATTTCATTATCTATTATAGTGATTTTGTCATTTTCTTTCAACAAATCAAAAATATCCTTCCCAACATCGTCAATAATTGGAATTCCAGCCTCACATAAAATAGAAGGCCCCATGTTAGGATATCTGCCACTTATAGACTTATCAGCATTTATGACTGCCAAAACTTTTTTTTCAACTAAGGATTCAGCAGCCACTTCATCTATATCTCTATGGTCAATTATAGCTATTTCTCCAGAATTTAGTCTTTTTACTAAATTTTTAGTTCTTTTATCCATTTTAATTGTACCTGTTATTTGCATACAAGCTTCCTCCATAAAGTAACATCGCTTATTATTATAGCATAAAAAATTTTTACATGAAATAAAAAAGTCATTTTATTCAGTTACATAAAAATCCTTCCACTTGTTGAATCCTCAACAAATAGAAGGATTTTGGGCTCTACTTTTATGTTTATCATATTTTTAAATGGGAGGTTAAAAAAGAGAAAGCAGGTATCTGCCCCTTTTACCCTGCTTTCATCCCCAACCTCAATTTATCAGCAATAAGCGCAATGAATTCAGAATTTGTCGGTTTACCTTTTTCGTCATTTATAGTATATCCAAAAAGTTCATTTAAAACCTCTGTTTTGCCCCTGCTCCACGCAACTTCTATTGCATGCCTTATAGCTCTTTCTACTCTGCTAGGAGTAGTATTGTACTTTTCAGCAATTTTAGGATATAACATTTTAGTTACAGAATTTAAATATTCCATATTGCTAATAACAAGAGAAATAGCATCTCTTAGATACATATAGCCTTTTATATGAGCTGGTACTCCTACCTCATGAATAATTTCTGTAATCATCGCTTCAAGGTCATAATTTTTCTTTGCCTTTACCACAGGAAAAACAGTCTTTGATACTACATCTAACTCAGGTTCCATAATTTCAGAAATCCTTTTTGATAGCATAGCTAAATCAAACGGCTTTAAAATATAATAATCGGCTCCTAAGGCAATAGCTCGTTGAGTTATTTTTTCTTGGCCAACAGCAGATAAAACTAAAATTTTAGGCTTTTTTAATTGTTCCTCATTTATCTTTTCCAAAACACCAATACCGTCTAAATATGGCATTATAATATCTAAAATTAACAAATCCGGCGAATGATCTTTGATTAATTCAATTGCTTGGTTGCCATCATTGGCAACACCTACCACTTCAATATTTTCTTGGGTAGATAAATACTCAGCTAAAATAGTAGCAAACTCTTTGTTATCATCCGCTATTCCTACTCTAACTTTCTTAACCAATTATTTAACCTCCCATTGCTAATATTAGTATAATATTTATTATTCTACATAATATATGAATTTCCTTCTTTTTCCCGAAAAATTTTAATTATTTGTAAAGACCTGTTTATTATTAAGTAGATTATTCATTTCCCTCATCATCCATTCTGCATAAACAGCATAACCTTTTGTTGGGTCATTAACAAAAACGTGAGTAACTGCTCCAACCAGTTTCCCATTTTGTATAATAGGGCTACCGCTCATACCTTGTATTATGCCTCCAGTCTTTTTTAATAAATTCTTGTCAACAATCTTAATTATCATGCTTTTAGAACTAGGAGTTTCTTGATATACTTTTTTGATAATTTCAATATCAAATTCCTGTATACCTGTACCATCAATGGTAGCTAATATTTTCGCTGGTCCTTCTTTTATTTGGCTTTGATATGCTATAGGAATCTCTCCATACAAATCATTATTAAAATCTTTATACATATTCCCATAAATTCCAAATTCAGTATTTTTGAGTATATTACCGATTGTATCAACTTCTTCTAAAAAAATCCCTTTTAATTCCCCCGGCCTACTTCTTCTTCCCTGGTCAATAGAAGTAATTCGAGAATTCATAATCTCACCGTTTTCTACTGATAACATGTGCCCAGTGTCTACATCAGTTATAGCATGGCCTAAAGCTCCATATATCTTTGTCGTAGGATAATAAAAGGTTAAGGTTCCTATACCAGCAGTGTGATCTCTTACCCAAAGACCTATTCTGTATTGTTTATCCTCTTTTGATTTTACAGGACAAATACTAGTATAAAAAATGTGGTTTTTCCTGTTTATTTTTAATTTTAAAGCTTTTCCCTTTAATTTATTTGCAATGTTAGTAATGTCTTCTGCACGTTTTATTTCCTTACCGTTGACCTCTAATATTATATCTCCTATCTGTATTTTTCCTTGTTTATAAGGACTATAAATTTTACTATCCTCTCCCATTATATCTGAATAACCTACTACTAATACGCCTTTTGTGTTTAGCTTAACCCCTATTGCTTGACCGCCTGGAACTACTTTTGTAGGCGGAACAATATCGACACTAATATGTTTTATAGGAAATATTCCAAATAGCTTAAAATCCAAATTTACTGTACCGGTGTTTACAGCTTCTATTGTAATTGGTTTTTTTAAATTTAAAACATTTTTACCTTCTGTATCATTAATTTTCAAAAAACCTTTTTTATCAGCCTGAAAACTTACTTTTATTGGTATATTAAAGTTATAATTGACTTTTTCCCCTTGAAAAAATTTAAAACTTGAGGGGGTTTTTGCTATATCTTGTATAGGAGTAAAATAGTTTGCAAATACTAAAAAAAAGCTTAAGGATATAAAAAGTAACAACTTTACTGTATTTTTTGGCATTTTCTCACTTCCTTTTTTGTGGCTTATTTAATCTAAAATTAACTTAACCTTTTTTAAAGTTTTATATACTGTCAATATATTAGCCGATAGTAAAAGGAAGTGAGGTCAAACCAAAATATTAAATTTTGCTTTTAAATTGAGATGCAATATCTAGTAATTCTTTTGAATGGTCTAAAGTAGTCTGAGTAACACGGGAGCCTCCCATAATACGGGCTAATTCATTTATTTTTCCTTGATAATCAAGTTTTTCCACATTAATATAAGTCCTTTCCTTTCTTTCTATTTTGGAAATTCGATAATGAGTATCTGCCATAGAAGCAATTTGAGGTAGGTGAGTAACACAGATCAATTGATGTTTTTTAGAAAGATATGCCATTTTTTCCGCCACTAATTGGGCAGTTTTTCCGCTTATTCCCGTATCAACTTCGTCGAAAATCAAAGTAGAAATTCCATCTGCCGAAGCAAGAATAGTTTTTAATGCCAGCATAATTCTTGAAAGTTCACCACCAGAAGCAATTTTAGATAAAGGCTTTAGAGGCTCTCCTCTATTTGTAGAGATTAAAAATTCAATCTTATCAAATCCAGTTTCAGTAGGTTCTCCCATTTTTTCTATATTCACCTTAAAATAAGCATTTGGCATATTAAGTTCAACTAAAATTTGATTTATATTTTTTTCTATATTTTCTGCCATTTGCTTCCTTTTGAGATGTAATGCTTCACCAACTTCTAAAATTTTTTCCCATAATTTTTGTTGCTTAAGCTTTAATTCTTGCTGCTTTTCTTCAAAATTTAATATATCCTCTAATTCCCTTTTTTTATTTTCTTTAAATTCTAAAATCTGCTGTATTGTAGGTCCATATTTTCTTTTCAAGAAATTTATTTGATCTAATCGCATTTCAATTTCCTCTAAACTTTGCTGGTTAAAATCTAAGCCTTTCAAGTAATCCCGTATCTGCAAAGCACAGTCTTCTAATTCATATAGGATATTCTCCAATTTATCTTTCAAAATTTTTAACTTTTCATCTATAGTAAGAGCAGTTTCTAAATTTTTAATTGCAACATGTAAATTATCTAAAACAGAAAAGCTCCCACTACCTTCGTACAAAATTTTGTAACTAGAATTCATAGCGGTGAATAATTTTTCGAAATTTAATAATAAATTTCTTTTTTCTAACAACTGACTTTCTTCTTCTACGCTTAAACTTGCCCTTTCAATCTCTTCAATTTGATATTTCAAAAGCTCAATTGTTTCATTTTTTTCTTTCTCATCTTTAAAAAAACTTGAAATCTCTTTTTGTATCCTGTTGTATTCTTTTAATAGCTCCTTAAATTTTTCTCTTAAAGCTTTAAACTCCTCATCCCCAAAGTTATCTAAGATAAAAAGATGTTTAGTATTGTCTAAAAGAAACTGATGCTCATGTTGGCCTAAAATATCTACTAAGAAAGCTCCTATTTTACTCAAAAAAGAAAGAGGCACTATTCTGCCATTTATTCTACAATAACTTCTTCCGTTTTTTGTAATTTCCCTATTTATTATTAAAGTGTCATCCTCTTCTAACTCCAAACCTATTTCTTCTAAAATTTCTACAATTTTATCTTTATTGGAATCCACAAAAAATACGCCCTCTACAATAGCTTTTTCTTCACCTGTGCGTATTATCTCTTTGCTGCCCCGACCGCCTAAAAGCAGCAAGACCGAATCAATAACTATAGATTTGCCTGCTCCTGTCTCACCCGTTAATACATTGAATCCTTCCTCAAATTGCAACTCTGCCTTGTCAATTAATGCAACGTTTTGAATGCTAAGTGCTAAAAGCATAGCAAAACCCCCAGAAATCACTTAATTAACTTTTTGAATTTCTCCAACAACTCTTGAAGAGCTTCTTCATTTCTCGCTAAAACAAAAATAGTATTATCTCCTGCTAATGTGCCAACTATATTATTCCAATTTAATGTGTCGATAGCTTCTGCTGCTGCAGGAGCTGTGCCTGATAACGTTTTTATAACTATGATATTTCCTGCATAATCAACACTAATTATAGACTCAGACAATAGAGTCATTAGCCTATCTGTGATATGGCTGTCTACTTTTCCCATCGGTGCGTATTTATATCTTTTCCCATCTTCTGTTAACACTTTTATAAGTCTTAATTCTTTTATATCTCTTGACACAGTAGCCTGAGTTACATCAATACCTTGCTTTTGAAGTTCAGCTGCTAGCTCTTCCTGTGTTTCAATTTCTTTTTCAGAGATTATTTCAAGAATTTTAGCGTGCCGAGCTATTTTCATCATATTAGCCATCACCTCATTTTATCTTTCTGTAAGTTTGTCCCTCAACAAATCAAAAAAATTGGTATTTTTTACTTTTATAAGATTGGTATATTCATTGCTCTTTTTAATGTAAATTATATCTCTATAATCAAGTTTAAATCCCTGTTGCCCGTCGGTTGTTATCATTAAATCGTGATTTTCTTCGCTTATTTCCAATCTTATAACATCCTCTGGTAAAACTATTATAGACCTTGAATACAAAGTATGAGGGCAGATGGGTGTTATTATTATAACTTCAACAGTAGGATATACAATAGGTCCGCCCGCCGAAAGCGAATAAGCAGTTGAACCAGTAGGAGTTGCAATTATTACTCCATCTGCTAAATAGGTATCTACGTAATTGTTATTTACATAGGCATTTATGCGAGCCATTCTTGAAAAAGCTCCTCTTGTAATAACAATATCATTTAAAGCTCTAAAATTAATGATTTCCATATCATTTTTAACTATATTTGCTTCCAGCATCATCCTTTTTTCGACTGTATATTCTCCCTTATATATTTTATCTAAAGAAATAAACGCCTCATTCATGTCTACCTCTGTAAGAAATCCAAGGTGACCCAAATTTACGGCAAAAATAGGCGTGCCAAAAGGTGCACAAAGCCTCGCTACATTTAAAATAGTGCCATCTCCTCCTAGTGCAATTATAAAATCGGACTTACTATATATATCTGTGGATTTTTTACCGTATTTATCATAACCCATTTTAGAAGCAACTATTTCGTTAAGATATGGCTCAGAATCATGCTCCAGTAGCCATTTTACAATGGATTTAGTTACTTCTAAGTCTTTATCTTTATTAATATTGGGAATAACACCGACTTTTTTCATCATAATATCACCACATTTATCATATTCTACAAAAAAACAAATTTTCCTGCTAAATATTTTATTTGTTCAAAGTTTTAAAAGCCTCTTCTATAATTTTCGCAATGTCAAAGTTGAATTGATTTTTAATTTCTTTTTTACCGCAAATTAAATATTCTATATTGCCTTCTGCACCCTTTATAGGAGAATAGGTAATGCCTATTATACCGTAATTATATTTTTGAAACAAGGTCACAATTTTTTCAATCACTTCTTTATGAACAGCGGGATCTTTTACAACTCCTTTTTTGCCTACTTTTTCTCTCCCCGCTTCAAATTGCGGCTTTATTAAAGCTATCAAGTCTCCCTCTGATTTTAAAAATTTATCTGCAGAAGGTATTACAAGTTCAAGGGAAATAAAGGAGACGTCTATTGTGATTATATCCACTATTTCAGGCAATGTCTTTAAAAATCTTATATTAGTCTTTTCCATATTTATAACCCGAGGGTCATTTCTTAAACTCCAATCCAATTGCCCGTATCCTACATCTACAGCATATACTCTTATAGCACCATGTTTCAAAAGGCAGTCAGTAAAACCTCCTGTAGAAGCTCCAATGTCTAAGGCAATCTTCCCAGTCACATCAATATTAAAAGTTTCTATCGCTTTTTGTAACTTTAGTCCACCCCTACTTACATAAGGTAAAGAGTTAGTTTTTACCTCGATTGAAGAATCTATGTTGACAAACTCTCCAGCTTTTTCAATTTTCTTGCCATCAACATATACTTCTCCTGCCATAATAGAAGCTTTTGCTTTTTCTCTTGAAGAGAAAAAACCTTTTTGAACTAGTAAAACATCCAATCTTTCTTTTTTTGACGCCATATTTACCTCATTTCCTTATATTTTTGTAGTATAGTATTTGCGATAGACTCGGCATCCAAATTGTATTTTTTAAACAAACTTTCCACATCTCCCTGTTCAATAAATTTATCAGGAAATCCCAAACGTAAAACTGGCTTATGTATTCCGGTAGAATTCAAAAGCTCTAGTATAGCACTTCCAACGCCACCCACTATTACATTGTCTTCCACTGTAACAATAAATTTAACTTTGTTTGAAATATCCAAAATTAGCTCTTCATCTAAAGGTTTGACAAATCTCAAATTAACAATAAATGGTTGCAAATCAGAGGCTTTTAAAATTTCTTTCGCCTTTAATGCCTTTTCTACCATTCTTCCTAATGCAAAAATCGCTATCTCTTTTCCTTCACAAACCAATTCTGCCTTTCCAAACTCTATACTGCATTCTCTTGTAATATCAAATTTTCCTGCTTTTCCTCTTGGATACCTTATAGCAACAGGAAAGTCAAGATTTCTTGATAATTTAATCATTTCAACCAATTCATTTGCGTCTTTTGGAGACATAATCGCTATATTAGGAATTGGCCTTAAATAAGATAAATCAAAAACTCCTTGATGGGTTTCTCCATCTTCCCCTACAATCCCTGCTCTGTCAATTGCAAAAACAACAGGCAATTTTTGTATACATACATCGTGGATAATCTGGTCATAAGCCCTTTGCAAAAAAGTAGAATACACTGCAAAGTAAGGCTTATATCCCTGCACTGCCATTCCTGCTGCAAAGGTAGTAGCGTGTTGCTCTGCTATTCCAACGTCAAAAAATCTTTCAGGTATTAATTTTGCAAAATGAGTAAGTCCTGTTCCTTCTGGCATGGCAGCAGTTATTGCAACAATTTCGTCATCTTTTAATGCCATTTCAGTGAGAGTCTTTCCAAATACGTCAGAATAAGTCTCCTGTTCCTCATTTACAAACTTCCCCGTTTGTATGTCAAAAGGAGCTGCAGAATGGAATTTCTCTGGAAATTTTTCTGCAAATTTGTATCCCTTACCTTTTTTGGTAACAACATGTATTAAAATAGGTCCTTTCATTCTTTTTGCTCTTTCTAAAACCTCTATAAGGCCTCCAACATCATGTCCGTCAATAGGTCCTAAATATGTAAAACCCATCTCTTCAAAAAACATTCCCGGCACTACTAACTGTTTTACAGAATCTTTTATCTTTTCGATGTATTTATGCAGACTTTTCCCAATTGGAGGCACAATATTGAGTAAATTATCAACTTCTTGTTTTAATTTATTATAAGTAGGATCTGTTCTTAGCTTGCTTAAATACAAAGATAAACTGCCCACGTTTTCAGAAATCGACATTTCATTGTGATTTAATACAACAATCAAATTTGTCTCAGACCTTCCTGCATCGTTTAATGCCTCAAGAGCCATACCACCAGTTAAAGCTCCATCCCCAATTACTGCTACTACAGAGTATTTTTCACCCTTCAAATCTCTTGCCTTGGCTATACCTAATGCTGCAGATATAGAGGTACTGCTGTGACCAGCTCCAAATACATCGTGCACGCTTTCTGCCCTTTTAGTAAAGCCAGAAAGGCCATTGAATTTTCTCAAAGTATCAAATTGGTCTTTCCTTCCCGTAAGCATTTTATGTACGTAGCATTGGTGTCCAACATCCCAAATTATTTTGTCAACCGGAGAATCAAAAACATAATGAAGTGCAATAGTAAGTTCAACAATTCCAAGGTTTGATGCTAAGTGGCCCCCCGTTTTAGACACCTTTTCTATTAAAAATTGGCGTATTTCTCTGCAAAGCAGGAGAAAATCCTTCTTGTCTAATTTTTTTAGATCATAAGGGCTATCAATTTGTTCAAGCATTTAAAGACCCTCACTTTCTTTTCTTCCTTTTATTATTCTTAAAATCTGGCAAAATCTTTATACCTGTTTTTTTTTCAATCCACGCCAGCATCACAGCAACTCCATACACGATAGACTGACTTTTAGCTATACCTATGTTCTTCCCCACAGCCTTTCCTCCAATGGTAATGGCAGATAATAGACCTCCTAAAATTGCAGTATAAATAGAGCCTTTAGCTCCCTCAAAAGTAAATTTTACAATTATCGCCATCAGAGCAGCCCCAGATACAATCCCGGAAATATCTCCCACAACGTCATTGCAAAAATTAGCTACTATATTAGCATTTCTGAGAAGTTTTATGCCTTCCTTTGCCCCAAATACTTTTTTAGCTGCCATTGCATGAAAGGGTTCTTCTCTGCCTGAAATCACTGCTGTACCTATTACATCAAAAATTATACCAATTAACACTATAAAACCAAGAACGCAAAAGGCTACAATGAGATTGCTTTCTTTCAATGCAACATCAGAAAAAAAATTTAATATGGTAGCAAGAAAAAAGGTTATAATAGATATATGTAAAATCCATTTATAATCCATATTTATGCTTTTGTTTTTCATAATAAAAAAAGAACCTCCTATGGTATATGTAGGCAAAGTGGTAGCATATTGAGTAAACTTTGCGGCTTAGGTCCAGTAGGATTTCCCAAGCAGGCACTGAACGTCACCGTTCAGCGGTTCCCCTTTAAGCCCGCTTTTACCTTGTTGCCAAAGGTAAGACTGGATTGCCACTTAGCCCGCACTGTAATCCCCAATATGCCGCCGGCAAGGCACAGCCTAGGAGTTTTCCTCACCAGAGGGACTAATCCCTATCCTCTTTTGCAATTCGGGTTTCATCAGCAATAGCAGTAATTCAAGAGCTCATTGAATTACTGCTTAAATTAAAACTGATATCCACCCGAATCACTCAAGGCAGGCTACACTGTCCGCAGCTTTATGGCCGCGCGACAGGTTCATCCCACCCCATAGCTTAAGAGCCACGCAGGTGGGTCTCCGCGGAGGAAGGGTCAACGCCCACATGCCATTGTGGATCGCCCCCCCTCCTTAACTCCCAGCACCAGCCCCCAACTGGGCGTTGAAAGCCAGCACCAGGAACTTCATCGATGTGCCCTTGACGGATTTTTAGGCCCGTCTTCGGGATTAGCGCCTCTGACTAGGATACTGCACCACTTTGCCTTTCTCTTCAAGGTATCTTAATTATAACATAATAAAAATATCAATATCAAACCTATATAAAGTGATTAAAAGGCTACTATACTCCCTTACGTATCAAAAAACTCATTCCTTTTAAAAAGTAGTGTCAATACTCCTTTATTCTTCAATTTACTCTCTCAATTAAATAATTAGACAATTCTTTAAGAAAGAGTGCTTTTTCTCCAAATCTATCTAAAATCTCTATAGCCTTTTGTGTAAGTTCTACAACCATTTGCTGGGATTTTTTTAAGCCAAAGATATTGACAAAAGTAACTTTGCCTTTTTCTCTATCACTACCAACCTTTTTGCCCAATTTTTCTTCTTCTCCAATTACATCTAATATATCGTCTTTTATTTGAAAAGCAAGACCTATCAAACTTGCATATTCTCTTAATGCATGAATATCTTCTTCTATAGCACCAGCAATGTAAGCTCCTGCACAAACAGATGCTTCTATCAAAGCACCTGTTTTATGTTCATGCATAAATTTTAATTCTTCATAAGTAAGCTTTGTGTTCTGTGAAAGTATATCCACCACTTGTCCACCAATCATTCCTTTGCAACCTGAGGCTCGCGCAATTTCATCTGTAGCTTTTAAAATCCTTTGATAATCATGGGGATTTTCTAAAGCATGCCTTATTAGGACTTCAAAGGCCAAATTTAAAAGTCCATCTCCTGCCAGTATTGCTATAGCTTCACCGTAAACCTTGTGATTTGTAGGCTTTCCCCTTCTCAAATCGTCGTTATCCATAGCTGGAAGGTCATCGTGTATAAGGGAATAAGTGTGAATGAGCTCTATTGCACAAGCTACAGGAAGGGCTTTTTTTATGTCTCCTTCAAAAAGTTCACAAGAAGAAAGGCATAATACTGGTCTTAACCTTTTTCCACCAGCAAATACACTATATTTCATGGCCTCGTAGATTATTTGTGGGTTTTCTTCCACTTCTAATATCCTGTGTAATTCTTTTTCAATAAGCTGTTGTTTTTCTTTTAGTTGCTCTTTAAACATCCTTTTCCTCCTCTTTAAAATCAATTTCCTCGCTTTCGTTTATAAGAAGAGTTATTTTTCCTTCAACCTCTCTTAATTTCTTTTCTAATCTCTTGGAAATTTCAATGCCTTCTTTAAACAAGTTAAAAGATTCTTCTAATAATAAATTTCCCTTTTCTAATTTATTTAAAATTTCTTCTAATTTTGTCATCTCTTCCTCAAAACTCAGCTCCTCTTGCATCTTCTTTCACCTCTTGTATAATTGCTTTAGCATTACCGTCTTTAAATAAAATTTTTACTTCCTCATAAGGTATTATGTCTTTCACAGAAGAAATAACTTTTTCTTGCTTGTCTAAAATAACTGTATAGCCTCTTGTAAGCACGTTTAATGGACTTAAAGAATTTAATTTTTCTGTCAAAATCAAAAAATCGTTTTTCTTCCTATTATATATAGAAAGCATTTCCTTGCACAAAGAGCTTTTTAAACTTTCGATTTTATGCTTTAAAACTTCATTTCTCTTAATAGGACTGTTAAAGTAAAGAGCCCTTCTAAGGCTCTCCAACTCTTTCTTCTTACGTTTTAACTCTGCCATCATTAATGTTATAAGCCTTGTTTTTAATAAAAATATCTCTCTTTGGTAAACCTTTATATCTGGCACTACAATTTCTGCAGCAGCAGAAGGAGTAGGAGCTCTTAAATCTGCCACAAAATCAGAAATAGTAAAGTCTGTCTCGTGTCCTACTGCAGAAACAACTGGTATACGAGATGCATAAATGCATCTTGCCACTTTTTCTTCATTGAAAGGCCAAATTTCCTCTAAGGATCCTCCACCTCTTGCTAAAATAATCACATCAATGTCTTTCCTTTTGTTCAAAATTCGAAGAGCATTGCATATCTCATCGGCAGCTGAGATTCCTTGTACTAAAACAGGAACTACTAAAATATCTATTGTGGGATTTCTCCTTTTAGAAATTGTTATTATATCTCGTATTACAGCCCCTGTTGGAGAAGTCACCACAGCAATCTTTTTAGGATGTTTAGGAATAGGCTTCTTTTTGTCAGAATCAAAAAGTCCTTCTTTTTGCAGTTTCTCTTTAAGTTTATTAAAAGCAAAATATAAAGCCCCAATTCCATCAGATCGTATACTTTGAGCATACAGTTGATAAGTTCCATTTTTCTCATATACAGTTATTCTACCTGTCACAATCACTGACATACCATCTTGCAAAGTAAAATTTAAAAGCTTTCCATATTCGTTAAACATCACACATTTTAATGAGGCTATTTCGTCTTTCAAAGTGAAATATATTCCTGTGCTGTGGTATTTTAAATTAGAAATTTCTCCTCTAACCCGTACATTTCTTAAAATTATATCATTGTCCATCATTTTTTTGATATAATCTGTAATTTCTCTGACTTCAAGCGCCTTCAATTGCATATTTAAAGGCCTCCAAAGTGTTTTTGAGTATCATTGCAGTAGTAACTGGTCCAACTCCACCTGGTACCGGTGTTATAGAAGAGCATCTATCTTTTACCTTTTCAAAATCTGCATCTCCATATATATTATTTTGGTAAACGTTTATACCCGCATCTATAAGTATTGCTCCTTCTTTAACCATATCTTCCTTCACCAACTTCATCTTACCAGCCGCTAGTACTAAAATATCCGCCTGCCTAGTATAATAAGCCAAGTCTTTTGTTTTTGAATGGCACACAGTAACCGTACAATTTTTGTCTAATAAAAGCTTAGCTACTGGTTTCCCTAAAATATTGCTTCTTCCTACTACAACAGCATGTTTTCCCACAAATTGAGTATTAATGCTTTCCAGTATATATAAAATTGCTTTAGGAGTACAAGGTATAAAAAGAGGTTTTCCGGCAAATAACTTTCCCATGTTGTAATTAGATATGCCATCCACGTCTTTATAAGGGTTTATAGTATCGTAGACTAATTCGGCATTAAAACTTTTGGGAAGAGGCATTTCTATCATTATACCATGAGTGTTTTTATCTTCATTTAAAAATTTTAAGATGTCAAAAAACTTAGATTCTTCGTTTTCCGAAAAATAATAAATTTCTGCTTCAATCCCCACATTTTTACAAGCTTTAACTTTAGAGTTTGCATAAACTTTTGAAGACTCATCATTTCCAGCCATCAAAATTGCTAATCTAGGCTTATAGCCAAACTCCCTTATCTCTCTTTTTACCTCTTCCCTTATCTTTTTAGAAATTTCCTTACCATCAATTATCATTCGATTCACCCACTTCCAATCCTTTATCCCTTACAAAGGCTCCCAGCAAGCCGTTTATAAACACATGAGAATCTTCTGTACTGTATTTCTTGGCTATTTCTACAGCTTCATTTATGGAAATATTTACAGGAATATTTCCATATATCATTTCATAAATGCTGCATCTTAAAATAGCCAAATCTATTCTAGGCATACGGTTAAGAGCCCAATTTTGAGAGTATTTTTCTATTTCTTTATCAATTTCCTCTAAGTGTTCAATAGCTCCTTTAACGGTATTTTCTATGTATTCTTTTTGGTCACCAGGATCTTTTTCTTTATAAAAATTGTCAAATATTTTGCTTATAGGAAACCTTGAAATATCGTATTGATAAAGCATTTTTACAACCCATTCTCTGGCTTCTGTTCTGTTCATTATTCCCAACTCCTTGAATTTTACCTCTTGCATATATTGTACCATAACTCTATCTAAACTAACCCTCTGTAAAGCAGAGGGTTAGTTTAAATCTTCTTTAACTTGCTCATTTTGTTTTTTATTTTCTTTATCCATATTTACCCCTTGAACATGAATATTGACCTCAACAACTTTTAATCCTGTCATATTTTCTACAGCATTTTTGACATTTTCTTGCACATTCCAAGCTACTTCAGGAATTCTAACACCATAATCCACAATTAAGTACAAATCTATTGACACTTCTTTTTCTCCTACTTCTACTTTTACGCCTTTACCCAAATTCTTTCTTCCCAACATTTCAGAAATACCGTTTACAACTCCCCCACTCATTCCAGCCACTCCAGGTACTTCCGTTGCCGCCAAGCCTGCAATGATACTAACTACTTCTTCAGAGATTTTAATAGTTCCTAACTCTTGATTTTCATTGGTATTTATATTTTCTTCCATAAATTTCACCCCCTTAAATACATAAATTTTTAGAGAAAACAGATATTTGTCAAAATAAATTATATCATAATTGTAGACTCAAAAACAATTAAGTTTTCTTATTCCAGTCTTGTCATGATTTTTATATTATCTAATGAAACTCCTGTCTGTCGGGAGACAATATCTACAATTTGAGCTACTTCTTCCTCTGACAGTTCATCAGCCTGAACAATTACATTTACTACACCGTTGTCTATCATCACAACTGCATCTTGAAATCCTTTAGCTTTTATCAAATTTTCTATTATCAATTCTTGGTTTGTTATTTCTGTAAGTTTTATTATTTGTTTTTGAGCCTCCTCTCTTGTAGTTTCGCTGGTATTTTTATTTTCTACTATTTCCTTTAAAGCATCAATACTTCTGCTTCTATTTATTTCTCTTTCTTCTCTATAAGTAGTAAATATTCCAGTAAAAAGTTTATCTTTTTCTGTACTAGTTTCCTTTGCAGAAGAAGTACTTGTTTGAATAGAATCCAGATTCTGGCTGTATTCATTTTTAGCGGCTTCCTCTTTCTTACTGGTATACCCATAGTTTAAAACAAAAGCAATAGCAATTAGCAAGACAAGGGATATAATCGCTATAAGCTTTTTTCTCATATAGACCATAAAAACTCCTCCCCACTCTTATTTTGAAGATATTACCTTTACTTTATAGGCAGGAATCCCTAAAGCAGTTTGAACTGCCGAAGAAAGTTCGTATCTTAATCTTGGATCTTTTGCTCCATCAGCAACTACAATCACTCCCCTTATTTCTGGCATTATTCTTTTTAATACAATAGGAGCATTTTGCCCAGAGGTATCTTGAGAGGTAACTACTCTGTTGTTTGATTCTGTTTGAATGGTTTCTCGTATTCCTCCACTACTATCTTTTTCATTTGTAGTAGTACTGGATTCTACTACATCCATTGCCGCTACTACCTCTTCATCTGAATTTAGTGTTATGAGGACCTCAACATTTCCCACCCCTTCAATTTTTGACAATATATTTTTTAAATCCTTTTCTAATTTTTGAGCATAATCTTCACTACTACTTTCTTTTTGAGCTAATACCAATTCTTTGTTATCGTTGTTATTTGAAGGGCGAGGTTTTGAAAGAGCACTCGCACCTATTAACAAAATTAAACCTATTAAAAAGATAACAGTCAAATTCTCAACCAACTTTTTATTATCTTTTAAAAGTTTATCTTTAAGTTTATCAAAATCCACTCAAGTACCTCCCTTCAATTTATTCCTCTTTTATAGTTATATTCTTTAAAGGTACATTATAGAATGCACTTATTGTTTTTTTAATCTCTTCATAGTTAAATTTTTTATCTTCTGTCGGTTTTGCTATTTTTTCTGAATCTTGAGAAACCGTTCTAGCATTTCTAAAAGATAAAGTTATTTCTTTAATTTTTCCAAACTCTTTGTCATTTAGGTCTTCTATAAAAGAAACATCTACTCCCACTCCCTCAATTTCATACAGATTTAAAAGCTTTTCTTTAATCTGTTCAATCAGCCTTTTTTTATATTCTGCCACAATTAAATTATCCCTCTGCTTTTCTGCTTCTTTTGAGATTTGCTCCATATTTATGTTTTTTAAAAAGTAATCATTTTTAAATACGTAGGCTTCTATATTTGCTCCTCCTTTTAAAAAATTTATCAAGGGATTTAAGATAGTAATCATGATTACAAACCCTATCGCAACTTTAGCATATTTTTTTAAACTGGAGGAAGGAACTAAAAGTTCTAAAACTATCGAAAGGATTGCAATATAAATTATCTGTGTTATCCAGTCTTTTAAAAACTCCATTGTTTCACCTACCTTAGCATAGTGGCAATATTAGCTGTCCCTATAATAGCTGTTATTGTAAAGAACATCATCACAGTAACAGAAGCCAATACTCCAAAAACATAAGTTAAAGAAGTTGCCACATCTGAAAGGCAATTTACTATCCTTTTGTCTGAGATTGGTTCAATCACTGCTGCTGCAAAGCGATAAATGATTATGAGAGAAAAAAGCTTTATTAAAGGTACTGCAGAAATTATCACAATTGCTATAAGCCCATAAGTGCCTACTGCTCCTTTTATCAATAATGATGCCCCTATAACTGCATCGACACTATCAGATAAAAGCCCTCCTACCAATGGCAAAAAAGCACCAACTGTATACTTCGCCGTTCTCGATATTACCCCATCTGCCATTGAAGAAGATAAACCTTGTATAGTTACTACTCCTAAAAAAATACTTAATAAAATTGAAATAGAAGCTGTAGACAAAGTCTTTAAAAAATCCCCCATTTTATTCAAGCTAAACTTTTCAGAAATATTTCCTACAATTTTTACAGCTGTCATAAGTAAAATAATAGGCAATATAAAATCCCTCATTAGATGGGCTATAAACTCAACTGTCACAATGACAACAGGGTGAAAAAACGCTGCAGAGGTAAAAGCACCTACTGAAACAAGTAAAGTTATAAGTACAGGTAGCATCGATTGCATAAAATTAACCATGCTGTCAATTGCCTCTTTGCCAATTCCTAAAGCTTCTGTGAAGCTTTTAACCGCTATTACGATAAAAACTATATAAACCGCTAAAAAAGCAATCTCACTTATATTTTCATTTTCAAAGGAACCGTGTAAATTCATTAATATGCCGCCAATTACAGCCAAAATTAAAAGTTGTGTTAAAAGTCTTACAGAGGAATATAACTCTTTAAAAAACAATTTTAGTAAATTTTTAAAAATTTCCTTTATATCAAAAGATTGTTTTCCTGATATCACATCTCCTATATAAGTCTTTATATCAACGTAAGGAAGTATATTGCCATTTTTTTGATTAGCTTCTTTTACAAAGCGGTCAATCTGATAAGTATCAATGTCTTTCAATTGGTTTTCTATATCTTGTTGTCCTGTATCCGCTTTGGCAGTTGTTAATAAAGTCATAATCATTAGAATTATAAAAAGTACCTTTTTCAATCTTTTACACCTCACGGCATTATTGAAAGAATTGTTTCCATTAATGCAACAATTATAGGTATTGATAAAAAAATTATGATTACCTTTCCTGCTATCTCTATTTTGGAAGCCAAATTTTTCTCATTTGCGTCGAGACATAGCTGAACTCCAAATTCCGTTATATAAGCTATACCAATGATTTTTAAAGTTGTCATAAAATAAATATTGTCAAGTCCACTTTTTCTAGCAAGAGTATTCAAGACTTCTACAATTGCGCTGAGTTTTGGAAGAATCATCATAAAGATGATGACTCCGGCTACCAAACTTAAAATTATTGCCATTTCAGGATTTGTTTCTTTTAGAACTGTCAAAATAATCAAAACCACTATTCCTAAAATAACAATTTGAAATATTTCCATTCTATCACCTAATAAAGTTGAAATATTGTTTTTACTGCATTAAACAAATTGTTTATCATATTTATCACCATCATCAAAACCACTACTATTCCTGCCAGTGTCACCATCATTGCTTGTTCTTCTCGCCCTGAACGGATTAATACTTGATTTAATACTGTTACCAGAATGCCAATTGCCGCAATTTTAAAAATTATATCTATGTTCATTATAATCCTCCTCTATAAAAACAATATGATTATCGCCAGTCCTGCTAAAACTCCAATATTTTTGTACAGCTTTTCGTTCTTTTTACTCTCTTCTTCTGCGTTACTAAGTTGCCTTTTTAAAAGCTCAATGGCTAAATCAAAATTTTTTTCTTGATTGTATACGTCAGAATTGCCAAGTCCAAACCCAAAAGACCTCAAAATTTCTATATCTTCTTTTTTAAGATAGCCATTGTCCCATTCCTTTAAAGCTATCTCCCAAGCTTCTCCTGCAGTATAACCCTCATTTTGTGATAATATCATTCCTGTCTTAGAAAAAACAAATTTTACACTTTTATCTGAAGAGCGAGAAATTGCCATGAGTATTTCTCCTAAAGGAGCTTTTGAATATGTGATTTCTATTTTAAAAAGATTTAATGAAGATATCATGCTTTTAAGTATCCAATGCCTCATTTTATATTTCAAAGCAAACAAATACCCTAAACTACTGGTAGAAAAAATAACTAAAACTATTCCAAGTAATTTCATTTTTCAGTCCTTCCTCTCCTATATGGCCCTTTAAACAAAGTATTAAAATTCTCATCTAATATTTTTTCTACTGTACCTGCCCCTAAACGATTGCTTAAAATTACATAACGTTCAAAATATCTTAAAGAAATAACGTCTTTTAAAACAGGTTTTTTCATAAGGTCTTCAATGTCATTTGCATGAACTGTAGTTATAATCTTAACACCAGTATTCAGCACTTCATGAATCGCTTCTATATCCTCTTTTTTACCTATCTCATCTGTCACTACTACTTCTGGAGACATAGACCTTATAAGCATTATCATGCCATAAGCCTTAGGACATCCATCTAACACATCAGTCCTAAGTCCCACATCCATTTGAGGTATACCATTGTAACAGCCGGCAATTTCTGACCTCTCATCTACTGCGCCTACTTTTTTACCTTTAAATCCCAAAAAATCTATTCCATTACTTATCCATCTTGTAATATCTCTTAAGAGAGTTGTTTTGCCACATTGAGGAGGTGATATTATTAAAATGTTATGTACACCGTTAGAAGGAGTAATTAAATATTTTAATATTTCCTCTGCCACTCCTATTATCTCTTTTGATATTCGATAATTGTATCCAGAAATATTCTTTAAAGTCTTTATATAACCATTTTCTAACACACATTTTCCAACTATACCTACTCTGTAACCACCTTTTAAAGTAATATATCCATTTCTTATTTCTTCTTCAAAAGCATAAAGAGAAGATTTAGATATTAATTGAAGAGCTTTTTCACAATCTTCAGAAGTAACAATATAGGCCAAAGAAGGTGAAAAAGAAATAGTCCCTTCTTTTGACACAAACTTTTCTTCATTTTTTAAATAAACTGTGAGAGGTCTATTTACTCTAAGACGTATTTCTTCTACTTCTTGCAACAGGTCATCAGGAATTTTTGTAATTACCTCTCTTACTGACGGAGGAAGAGCATAAAGTACTTCCTCAAAATTTTTTCTTGTGTTCATATACCTGTCCCTCCCCTTGTAAAATTATATTTATAAGGCTAAATATTTATGAATAAAAAAAAGCCCACTAACTTTTAGTTAGTGGGCTTTTTTTTATTAATCTTCATCATCATCTACAATTTTCAAATTTTTTACTTTTAGGGTTTCATTGCAATGAGGACATACCAACTCAGCATCTTCATCTTCTAGAAGTTCTTCTTCCACACTCATCAACATATGGCAATTAGGACATTCTACCTCTACATACTCTTCATAATCCTCGTCTTCATCCTCATATTCCTCATCATCGTCATAATCATAGTCATAGTCGTCATCCTCATCCTCATAGTCCTCATCGCCATATATGTGGTTTTCAATTTCAGAAAGGTCTTCATCTATTTCTCCCACATAATCATCTAATTCGGAATGGGAAGCTTCCAGCTCATTTATAGCATCTGCAAAATCCTCTAAAGTATCTAAAATTGCCAAAATTATTTTACCTTCTTTTGTGCTGTCATCTATCCCTAAGCCGTCTGCTAACCCTCTTAAGTAGGAAACCCTTTCATTTAAGTATTCCATATTCCACATACCCTCCTTTACAAAATAGTATTTGACAAATTGCTGCGTTTATACCCTCTCTAAATATTCTCCGGTTCGAGTGTCAATTCTTATTTTGTCTCCAACGTTTATAAACAATGGGACTTGGATGACAGCACCAGTTTCTACAGTTGCCGGTTTGGAACCACCCGTTGCAGTATCTCCTCTAAATCCAGGCTCTGTTTCTACAACTTCCAGCTCAACAAAAGTAGGAGGCTCAACAGAAAAGGCTTCGCCTTTATAGAACTTTACTGTAACAACCATATTTTCCTTTATGTATTTAATTGCGTCCTCAACTTTATCATAATTTAAAGGAATTTGCTCATAAGTTTCTGTGTCCATAAAATAATAAAGTTCTCCATCATTGTACAAATACTGCATTTCTCTTCTTTCTATAACTGCTTCCTCAAACTTTTCTGTTGGGCTGAAAGTTTTCTCTATTACAGCCCCTGTCATCACATTTTTAAGTTTTGTCCTCACGAAAGCTGCACCTTTTCCTGGCTTAACATGCATAAAATCCACAACTGTAAAAACCTGTCCGTCAACCTCAATAGTTACTCCTTTTCTGAAATCACCTGCTGCTATCAAAAAAATCCCTCCATCGCTTTAGTTTAATTCAATTAAATATTTCGATGATTTAGTTAAATTTATAACACCATCTTCTTTTAATAATACCATATCTTCGATTCTTACGCCACCAAAATCGGGAATATATATACCTGGTTCTACAGTAACAATTGCTCCTTCTTTTAAAATTTCTTCTTTTTTGAAAGACAAGCTTGGCGCCTCATGAACTTCAAGCCCTACTCCATGTCCTAAAGAGTGACTAAAATACTTACCATAACCTTTTTCTTCAATGACAAACCTTGCTAACAAATCCGCCTCTTTTGAGGTAAGTCCTGCCTTTAAATTAGCTATCGCTTTTTGCTGTGCTTCTAAAACTATGTTATATATCTCTTTTTGCTTTTCATTAGCTTTTCCCATCACTATCGTTCTTGTCATATCAGAACAATAACCATTTACTTTACATCCAAAATCTATTGTGACAAAATCACCTTTTTCTATCACTTTTTCAGAGGCTTTTCCATGAGGGAGAGAGGACCTTTTACCTGATGCTACAATCGTATCAAAAGATAGGTCTTCTGCTCCTTGTTTCTTCATAAAATACTCTAATTCTAATGCTACTTCTTTTTCTGTCATTCCTACTTTAATGAAATTTAACAAATACTCAAAAGCCTTATCAGTAATATTTTGTGCTTTTTTTATGTTTTCTATTTCTTCCTCATCTTTTACCATTCTCAAAGTCTCTACCAAATTAGCCTGTGGTATTAGCTCAATCTCTAAAAACTCTTTTAATTCCCTATACTGTCCATAAGAAATACTTTCTTCAAAGGCTAATTTTTTTATCCCTAATGTTTTAATATATTCTTTTAAAACTTCTTTTATGCCATTTTTATGTTCTATAACTTCAAAATTTTTGACTTCCTTCACTGCTTGTTCAGTATATCTTCCATCTGTAATAAAAATAGCTCTATCATGAGTAACAAAAGCTACACTGTCATCTCCAGTAAAACCTGTGATATATGTAACATTAACAGGTTTGTATATAACAAAAGCTTCTATGTTTTTCTTTCTCATCAACTCTTTTAAATTTTGCAGTCTTTTATTCAAAATTTTTACCCCCCAATTGGATCCTCTAAATACTTAACTGCATTGAGAGCAAGGACATAACTATAAGGTCCAAACCCTGTTATCACACCTTTACATTTAGAAGCAGTAACCGAAGTCTTCCTGTATTCCTCCCTTCCAAAGATATTTGAAATATGAACTTCTATCACTGGAACTGATACTGCTGCAATAGCATCCATAATTGCTAAACTGTAATGAGTATAAGCTGCAGGATTTATAATTATAGCGTCGAAATTGTTTTCTGCAGAATGAATGAGGTTAATTATTTCTCCTTCACTATTAGATTGCTGAATCTTTACAGCAATATCTAATTTCGCAGCCTCTCTTTTTATCATATTATTTATTTCTTCGTAATTTATATCTCCATAGATCTCTTTTTCTCTTTTTCCTGTCAAATTTACATTAGGGCCATGAATTATCAATACTCTTTTCATAATCTCACCTCACTTTACTATAATATATCTTATTCCCTAATTTGTCCACTACCTAAAATTACATACTTATAGGTAGTAAGCTCCTCAAGTCCCATTGGCCCTCTCGCGTGCATTTTTTGTGTGCTTATTCCTATTTCTGCCCCGAAACCAAATTCTCCTCCATCTGTAAAGCGAGTAGAAGCATTTACATACACAGCAGCCGAATCTACAGACTTTAAAAACATCATAGCATTTTCATAATTTTCTGTAATAATGGCTTCAGAATGACCCGTGGAATACTTTGAAATATGGTCTAAAGCTTCATCTATGCTATCCACAACTTTTACAGCCAGCATAAGGTCTAAGTATTCTGTTTCCCAATCCTTATCTGTAGCTTCTTTAACTTGAGGACATATTTGTTTTGTAATTTGACATCCTCTTATTTCTACTCCCAAAGAGGTCAATTCTTCTACCATTAAAGGTAAAAATTCTTTTGCAATAGATTTGTGAACCAAAACTGTCTCTACTGCATTACATACCCCTGGCCTTTGAACTTTTGCATTCACAATGATGTCTTTCGCCATATTAAACTTAGCTGTTTCATCTACAAAAATATGGCAATTGCCTACTCCTGTCTCTATCACAGGAACTGTAGAATTTTCAATGACATTTTTTATGAGATTGGCTCCCCCTCGAGGAATAATGAGGTCAATTAAACCATTTAACTTCATCATGCGGTTTACTTCCTCTCTATCAGTATTCTCTATAAGTTGTATTGCCCCTTCAGGAATTCCAGCTTCGTAAGCAGCCTTGGCAAGAATAGAAGAAATTGCTATGTTGGAATTGATCGCGTCACTTCCTCCCCTTAAAATTACCGCATTCCCCGATTTCAAGCAAAGGCCTGCCGCATCAGCCGTCACATTTGGTCGAGATTCATAAATTATCCCTATTACCCCAATTGGCACTCTCATTTTGCCAATTTGAAGTCCATTTGGTCTCTTCCACATCTTTTCTATACTGCCCACGGGAGCAGGAAAAGTAGAAATTTCTCTTAATCCTTTTGCCATAGCTTCAATTCTTTTTTCATCAAGTTTTAATCTATCTATAAGAGAAGCTTTTATATTCCTCTTTTCAGCCTCTAAAACATCCTTTTTATTAGCTTCGAGTATCTTTCCTATATCTTTTATTAAAGCATCTGCCATGTGATTCAAAGCCAAATTTTTTGTATTTTCATCCACAACAGCCATTTTTCTAGCCGCAGCTTTTGCCTGCTTCGCCTTCACTTCAACTTCCATACTTCTCACCTCTTGCAAGTATTACAAGATTATCTCTATGGATTACTTCATCATAATACTTATAACCTAGTATTTTTTCTATATTATAAGTTTTACAGCCTTTTATTTTTTCAACTTCTTCTGAAGAATAATTAATAAGTCCTCTGGCAATTTCTTTTTCTTGATGGTCAAACACTACAACACAGTCTCCTACATCATAATCTCCTTCAGTCTTTACAACTCCACTTGGCAATAGGCTTTTCCCATGCTTTACAATTGCTTTCGCTGCGCCTTCATCAATAAAAAGTCTCCCACTCACTTTCGCATTAAAAGCAATCCAAACTTTCCTGCTACTTATTGGCTTTTTCATAGGCAAAAATGTAGTACCAATTTTCTCGCCATTTGTTATCCGGTTTAATACATTGTCAATTTTCCCGTTCGCTATAATCATCTTAACTCCTGAATTCCAACATATTTTCGCTGCTTGAATTTTTGTATACATCCCCCCCGTCCCTCTTTTTGTCCCAGCACTACCAGCAATTTTAAACAATTCCTCTGAAAACTCTTCTACGACTTCTATAATTTTTGCATCTTTGTAAATTCGTGGGTCTTTATCATAAAGCCCATCGATGTCAGTTAAAATTATTAAAAGGTCAGCCTCAACTAAACTAGCAAGCAACGCCGCTAAAGTGTCGTTATCTCCAATTTTAATTTCCTCAGCAGTTACTGTATCATTTTCATTTATTATTGGCACAACGCCCCATCTTAGTAGGTTTGACAAGGTATAACTGACATTCAAATATCTTTTTCTGTCGCTAAAATCTTCCTTAGTCAAAAGAACTTGCGCGGTAATTTTTCCATATTCATTAAAAAACTTTTCATAAATTTCGATTAAAAGCCCTTGCCCTATAGCCGCTAAAGATTGTTTTTCTGGAATGGTTTTAGGTTTTTCCTTTAAATTTAATTTTCCCATACCTGCCCCAATTGCTCCAGAGGTTACTAATATTACATTTTCTCCCCTATTTAATAAATTAGCGATTTGTCTTACTAACTTTTCCATTATTTCTAAATTCAATTTACCATTTTCATAAGTCAAAGTGCTTGTGCCAACTTTTACTACAATTCTCATATTTCCGACATCCTTTTGGCAACATTTAAATATATCTTTTTAAGTTTTAAAGCATCTTCTGCCATAGTTCCTCTCGATTCACATATAACAATGGGCTGCATCTTTCTTTCATAGAAAAGCTGTGCCAAAGGCTCAAATTCTGGCCCGTATTGAGTGTCAGCTAGTGTCCAATGCCTTTTTTCTCCCTGATCTGTATATTCAATTCTACTAAAATGGACGTGTATTCTTTTTAACCTTTCTTTTCCCAAATATTTTTCAATAACGTCTAAAACTTCAGCATAATCATCTATAGTCTTGAATCTTCCCCTGTCTCTGGCATGTAAATGGGCAAAATCTATTGTTGGAATAATTCTTTCATCCACATTGCAAAGTTCCATTACTTCCTCTAAAGTACCCAATTGGTTTTTCTTTCCCATTGTCTCTGGACATATGGTTACATCGGTGAGTTCTTTATCCTCCATCTCTTTTAAAATTTCCTTTAAAAGTTTTTTTGCTCTTTCTAAAGCCTCTTTTCTCCCCCCTTCTGTTCCCGAACCAGGATGAAAAGTTACCCTTTTAGCCCCCATCCATTTTCCTGCAATTAAACTATCTATTAAATATCTTTTGGAATTCTCCATTTTGGTTTTATCCGTAGTAGCTAAGTTTATGTAATAAGGAGCATGAACAGTAATAGTTATATTAAACTTTTCTGCTCTTTCTTTCAGCTCTTTAGCCATTTTTTCGCTAATTTTTACTCCCCTTGAAAAAGAATATTCATACGCATCAAGTCCCATGTTATGGAGCCATTCAGGCATCTCTAGAGAAGACTTATGCCCTTCTTTGTAGAACCTATCAGAATTCCCAGAAGGTCCAAATTTTATTGTCAATCCCCTCATCCTTTCTTAAGTCTAATGTAAGCTTTTATAACCTCATCTGCTACTTCATCTATAGTCATATCAGAGACATCAATAGTGTAGTCGGCAAACCTATAAAAATGCTCTCTTTCTTTTAGAAGCTGTCTTATTTTCTCTTCTGGATTATCCACCATAAGAAGAGGCCTCTCTTTATTCTTTCCTATATTTCTCATTATAATTTCTGGCCTTGCTTTAAGGCAAATAACTATACCATTTTTTCTTAATTGTACAACATTTGAAGGGTTTAATACAACTCCTCCCCCCGTAGCTATGACAAAATTTTTTAATCGGGCTGCTTTTTTAACTGCCATTTTTTCTAATTTTCTAAAATATTCTTCTCCATATTTTTCAAAAATATCTAAAACAGTCATATTTGCCATTTTTTCAATCATTTTATCTGTATCTGTAAAACCAAAAGACATAGTGGTAGCTACTTTTTTGCCAACAGTAGTTTTGCCAGTAGCCATGAAACCTGTTAAAACAATATTTTTCATTGAAATTTCCTCCCTAAGGCAATGAAGGTATTTTTTCTTTCAAAACTTTTTCTACAGTATCAGTTATTATTTTATTTATGTCTATATTCTGAAGATTTTGTGGAATTTGAGGATTGGAAGGTTGCCCTACATTATTCGATTGCTCACTTGTGGTATTATCATATAAAGGCTTAAAAGGGTCATTTTTGCCTTTTGAAAAATCTATCGGTATTGAAGCACCACCACTGTCTTTCATTGAATAAATAAAAACTTGAAGAGTCAAAAGAAGATTTTTCTGATTTGTATCTTTTTCAATATAGAAACTTTGAATGTTACAAAGTCTCTTAGAATTTTGTATTTCTTTCAGAAAAGCTATAATCTCATCGTAATTACCTGAAACAGTAATATTTACAGGTATTGTTACAAAATCTTCTTTTTTTCTATTATTAGTTTCATCTTGAGGTTGATCTGGGTTTCCAAAAGCTAAGCTTTTTGTCTTTACACCTGTATCATTGACCATTTGTTGTAAATTAAAAAGAAAAATTTCTATATCCCTCTCCTCTGGTAAAATCATGCTTAATTCCTTTAGTTGAGTTTGTTGCTTTTCTAAACCTTCTTTTAAACTTTTATTGTTTAAAGCAGCTACTTGTTCTAAAATTTGTTTTTTACTTTTTAATTCAACTGATAAATTTTGCATTTCTAAAATTTTGGGAGCTAAATAATATTGATAATAAAGTGCTAAAAATCCAAGTACAATAGCAAAATAAATTAATACTCTTTCTCTCTTGGTAAGCTTCATCTACGATACCACCTTGATTTTTACATGCAAAATATATTTTAAAAGGCCTCTATCAGTCAAATCTATAGATTCTATTTTCACGTCTTCTACATAATTTAGACCTCTAAGATTAAGCATAAAAGCTGCAATATCAGATTCTGAAAATGCTTCTCCATCTATTTCTAAAATATTATTTTCATACTTCAAAACGTCAATAGAGACTTTCTCAGGTATATTTAAGGCTAAATTCTCTAACATATTTACTGCATCCAGTTTCTGGCTTTGTAATTTTTTAATTATGCTTTTCTTCTTATCTATGTAAAGAGATAAATCTTTTACATTTTGCTGCAACTGTGAAATGTCTTTAAACTTGCCTAATTCATTATTTACGTATTTTAAATCTTGATACAATTCATTGATATACACCATTGGAAAGGCTATTAAGGCAAAAATAATGGTAATTAAAGCAAATACAAAAAAAAGGTGGGATAATTGCTTTTTTCTTCGCATTTTTTGTTCTTTTAGTTCAGCTGGTATGAGGTTTATATCCTTCAATCTACTCCCCCCTTAAAAGGCATCCATAAACAGGTAAAAAGTACAAATAATCTTCTGTTTCTGGCACAAAAGTAGGTATCCTAAAATAATTTTCCACGTATTCTCTCAAGCCCAAAAGTTTAGAAGTACCGCCTATCATGATAATCTTTTGTATATTTTTATGATATGTAGCATAATAAAAGTCAAATACCCTGCTTAACTGTTGAAACACTTCCGAAAAGGAGAAGAGTATAGTTTCTTCTATGTCTTTATAGCTTTCTTCTCCAATAATTTTTTTTGCCCTTTTATATTCTTCTGCTGCTTGAAAATCTATATTAAAGGCATTTGCAATTATTTGTGTAATTTTATTTCCACCAAACTCTATGTTCCTACTAAAAATGTAATTTCCGTTATCAATCACCATCACGTTGGTAACAACTGCCCCTATATCTACAACTGACACTATTCCCTCAGCTAAATTCACCTTTTTACAAGCTTTATAAATTGAATTGCTGTAAATATCAATGGCTTCTAATTTTAACTTTAACATTTCTGCTAATTTGACGTATTTTTCTATTATATCTTTGGGAGAAGAGGCAATCAGTACTCTAATCGTTTTGTCTTTTTCCGCAATATTAGGTAAATATCTATAATCTATTACATAATTTTCAGTGTCAGGAATGTATTGCTCAATCTCATAGTATAAGGCCTTTTCGACTTCCTCTTCTTTCATTAGTGGCAATTCTAAATCCCTTACTATATTATTTGAGCTGGAAATAGTAAAACACACTTGCTTTTCTTTGGCATTATTCCTTTTCAAAGTCTCATTAATTGCATCTGCCAATGAATTTATATCCATAATTTTACCATTAGTTATCACATTAGAAGGCGTATTTATCATTAACCTTTTACCAAAAAATTTATTGTTTTTTTCTACAATTAATAATTTTGTATTAAAATTCCCTATTTCAATTCCAAGCATTTTTTACCTCCTAATGGCGCTTGTTGTTGTTTACCTTAATAGCAGCCATTGTTATAGCCTTTATTATGTCTACCTCAAATTGCCTTACCAACTCATTTGTCTTTACATACAGTTCTCCTTCTTCTGATACAACATATTTTGGAGGCAAATTGTTAAGTGCTAAAGCCTTTATGTCCATCCTACATCGTGAGCATTTACAAACGTCTAAATCTTTCAAAACCTCATCCATCATTTGCTCAACAGCGTCTTCCATGTAATTTTTAAGATGCATAAAAAAACCCTCTCCTTATTTTATTTCCCACTTAGAAACAGTAAGTGGACTTATTGACTCTAAGTTTATAATTAACTGAGCATATCCTTCTTTTTTAAAATTTTTATATTCCCCTTCGGCGTATATGTGTATAGTATAAGTCATTCTAACATAATTACTATCTAAACTAATACTTTTTACAGTATATTTCTGACCATTATCACCTAAATATCCTGTTTGAGGATATTTACTAAACACATTTTGTTGAAGGTATGAAGCTACATCTCTATAGATATCTTGTGTCAAAACTTCATTTGAAACTTTGCCCGCATTTGCATTAATTTTTGTCCTTGCTATATTTGACAAAGTATTTAATAAATCAGAGTTAAACTCACTCTTTGCCTTTTCTAATCCTGCTTCAGCAGCGTATGTAGCTGATATGGAATTAGCATATGCGTAAGAAATCTTGTAATTTGTAATAGTTATTTCTAAAATTGCTACAGCTAAAACCGAGAGAATCAAAATTACTATTAAAGTAAAAACTAAGGCAGAGCCTCTTTCACTTAACATTTATATCACTCTTTCTTAAAAAAACCTCTGTAGAAAGAGAAAACCTGTTAGAACCCTTATCATCACTTTGCCCAGTTATTTCAATATTCATCATATTACCATTTTTTGTAGTCACCTTAAAATCATAAATATTAACAGCTAATTGAAGCTTACTCCCTCTGCTGTCTGTATCAGATTCTTTGATATGAATATAAAGAATAGGGCTTTCTAGAGTTATTTTATAATCGCGATACCCTTCTTTAGTTAATACCTTTTTTATAGACAGACCACAGCCATTATCAATAATCTCAACTTCAGAAGGCCCTTTTTCTAACAAGGACACTATATAATTCATTGCAATCCTAACATTTTGCTCTACATCTACATTATTCTGCGTGCTTACAAAAGACTTGTATCCTGAATAATACAGCAAAGAGTAAACTCCTATTACCACTCCGAGTATTGCCAATGTCACAATAAGTTCAATGAGGGTAAATCCTTCTTCTTGTTTTACCACCATTTTAACCACCATGGAACCTTAACACCGGCAATTTCTGAAGCTTTTGTCCCTATTTCTTTTAAACTAGTAACGTCCTCTTTTACCATGTTAACAACCGTGTTTGCAATAGTCAAAATTTTTGTTTTGGTAAACTCATTCCAACCTAACGTGACTACTACGAAACCTAAAAATAAAGCAGTCCATGTCGCAATTATTACTATTGTTATCAGGTCTACTACACGCTTTATTACATCGTTACTACCACTACCATCTCCACTATGGTCTTCCTCAGAAGGTATTTCTACTGGAACATAAGAAGTAATTTCCGTCTTAGGCGCCATAACATAAAGGATATACATAGGAGTGTTTGAACCAATTTTTCCTACTTTGATCTGATACTGAGAAAGATCTCCTATAGAAGTTTTTCGTTCTACATAAGTTAAAAAGCCTTCCTTTTCAAAGTCATTTACTATTTGGGCTAAATCTAAATTATCTTTTACAATCCCCCCTTTTATATTTTCTGCAATTGTTTGCGCAATAGTAGCTTCTTTTGTCTTTATCTTAGAGTTAGCAGAAGTTATAGCAGATTGACTAAAAATGCCCAAAAGAGGTATTGCCACTATTGCAAATATAGCTATTGAAACAAGTACTTCTACTAAAGTCATACCTTTGTTGTCCTTTAAAATCTTCATAAAATCACTCCTAATAGTTTTTCCCACTTATCATAATGCGCCCTGTAACGACTGCTACACTTATGTAAATTTCGCTTCCTTTATCATTTTTTAAAGTTATTGTACAAGCTCCAATAGGAGTTCCCATCTGATTAAAGTATATTTCTACTTTTCCGCCATCTTTTTTACTTATTTTGATTCCTTTAGGCAAATTTTTTGTCCTAACATTTTTATTGTCATCATATCTGTTTATGTAGTATCCTGTATTATCTAATTTGCTTTTAAAATATAAAATTTCTCCTTCAAAAATACTTTTTTGCTGTATGTATCTTAAGTCACTTACAACCTCATGGGCAATAAGAGTAAGCCTTACATTTGACATTGTCGTATCAAAAAAGTTAGAGGAAGGAATAACTATAAGAACTATAACGGATAAAATAGCTAAAACCGTCACCAGTTCTATTAAAGTTAATCCCTCTTCTTTTTTCATAGCTCTAACCTCTGATAAACTTTATATAATAGTTAAGAATCTTATACCCGTATAAAATTGAAATAAACCATGCAATGGAAATATAAGGTACAAAAGGAATGTAATCCTTTCCTCCTTTAATTTTCAAAGCTACTAATATGACACCACCCAATGCTCCAATGATTACAGAGAGGAAAAGTACTAAAATTGTAAGCTTCCATCCTATGAAAAAACCAATTAAGGCCATGAGCTTTATGTCTCCTCCTCCTATCTCACCACCTGAAATCAAAGAGATAAGAAGGAGAATTCCTCCACCTAAAATTAATCCCACTATGTAATCAATAAGCCCATAGTTGTACATAAGGATTCTAAAAATTATTCCGCCTATAAAACCAATTAAAATAATTTTATTTGGTACAATCTTGTAATCTATATCAATAAAACTTACAGTTATTAGAATAGCGGCTATAAACATGTAAGAAAAAGCTTTAAAACCTAAGCCAAATTTATGATAAATTATCAAAAATACAATTCCAGTTAACATTTCTACAGCAGGATACCTTATTGAAATTTTTTCTCCACAATACCTACATCTTCCTTTAAGTAGAATATAACTCAATATAGGTATTAAATCAATAGTTTTTAATTCATGTTCACATATAGGACAATGAGAAGGGGGATAGACTATTGATTCTTTTCTTGGCACTCTGTGTATGACCACATTTAAAAAACTTCCTATAATTGTGCCGAATAAAAATATGAATATGTAAAGTAGTATTTCCATAATGACCTCCTAAAAAAATAATAGGGAGGGCACAAAAATGTGCCCGTTAATATTCATTAAACACCTTTTATTTTAATATTTTATGGATAAAGCTGTGTATCTCCAACCTTAACTGTAGCTTTTCCATCGTCACTCATTTCAAGTGTGAACTGGCCACCATCAGCAGGTTGTGGAACTTTATTTAAATATCCTGCATCAACTAAATCTTTTATGTTATCGGTGGTGTTCCCTGTCTCTATATAATACCTCTCAGCCGCTTGTCCTATAATTTGTGCATTTGCTATATCAGCATTCTCTTTTGCTGTTTTTAATGAAGTTGTCACCCTTGGCACAGCTATTGCTGCCAGTATTCCTAAAATTGCAATGACAACAATCAATTCAATTAATGTAAAACCTCTTTCATCTTTATTTAATGCCTTTGCGAACCATTCCATCTTTTTTCACCCCCTTTCCCCATGTCATCAGCCTATAAAATTGTATAATTGGAACAGTGGCATAATGATTGAAACAACTATAAAGCCCACTACTGTTGCCAGCATAATAATTATTAAAGGCTCTAACAGAGTAGTCATTTGTGACACAGCTGTATCCACTTCTCCATCATAAAAATCCGCAGCCTTATTCAAGATACTGTCTAATGAACCTGAACTTTCACCAACACTTATCATTTGGATTACCATTGGTGGGAAAATACCCATTTTTTTCAAAGGTTCCGAAAGAGGTAAGCCTTTTTTTATATCTTCTTGCGCCTTTCTCAATCCTTCTGAAACTATCGTATTCCCTACAACTTTTTCTACTACTTCCATTGCCGCAATCAAGGGTATTCCTGCACTTATTAATGTACCTAAAGTTCTTGTAAATCTTGATGTTAAAATTTTTCTGTTCAATTGCCCAAAAATTGGCATGTTTAAAAGCATTCTGTCGTAAATTCGCCTTCCTTGGGGTGTTTTTAAAAAACTCGAAACCGAATAAAAAATCAGCAAAATTCCTCCTATGTGAAAGTACCAATAGTGAGATATAGAACTGCTTATAGCAATTAGTATTCGAGTGGGAAGAGGCAACTGTACTCCAGCATTTTTGAACAAACCTACAAAAATAGGTAAAACATTTGTCAAAAGAAAAATAACAACTAATACTGCAACAAAAGATACAATCACAGGGTAAGTCAAAGCAGATTTCACTTTTTGATTTAATTCATTCTCTTTCTCATAGTGGTCTGCCATTTCATTCATAACTTTATCCAAAGTTCCACTTACTTCCCCTACTTCTACCATATTGTACAAAAGCACAGGAAAAACATCTCCCTGTTTTTTCATCGCATCAGATAGAGACTTTCCTTTTTGAACTTCTTCATAGACTTCTCTCAATGCATTTTTTAATCTTTTATTCTCCACCTGTTCTTTCATAGTAGCCAAAGCAGTCACTATAGGAATGCCTGCATTTATCAAGGTAGCAAACTGTCTACAAAAAACAGCAATATCCTTTATCTTTACCCTTTTAAAAGACCCAAAATCTAATATGTCCTGTTTTACAATTTCTTCTTTTATATCAATTATATAATAATTTTTTTGCTTTAAAACGTCAATGCACTGAGATTTAGAATCAACCTCTAAAGTTCCCACAATAAGATTTCCTGCCATATCCCTCGCCCTGTAAGCGTATAACGGCATATAACCACCTCTATATCATGCGAGAAAAATTCTCTTTGTCTACGCAATAGGTCAAAGCATCCTCTAATGATATAACTCCTGTTTTTAACAAGTGTAAAATAGACATATCCATTGTCATCATGCCAAACTTGCTGCCTGTTTGAACTACCGATTGTATCTGAAAAGTTTTACCTTCTCTTATAAGATTTCTTATAGCAGGAGTAGCAATCATAACTTCTGTTGCAACTACTCTACCGCTGTTATCTTTTTTGGGAATAAGTTGCTGCGAAATAATGCCTTCCAACACATTAGAAAGCTGTATCTTTATCTGTTGCTGCTGGTGAGGTGGGAAAACATCGATAATCCTGTCAATAGTCTTAACGGCTCCTATTGTGTGAAGAGTCGACAAAACCAAGTGTCCTGTCTCAGCAGCAGTTATGGCAATTTGAATGGTTTCTAAATCCCTCATTTCTCCAACTAGTATAACATCTGGATCTTCTCTTAAGGCAGCTCTTAAAGCAGAAGCGAAAGATACCGCATCATGACCAATTTCCCTTTGATTTACTATGCTTTTGTTGTGTTTATGTAAATATTCTATAGGATCTTCAAGGGTAAGAATATGGCAAGTCCTTTTAGAATTTATCCAATCTACCATTGAAGCTAACGTGGTAGATTTGCCGCTGCCAGTAGGTCCTGTCACCAGTATAAGCCCTCTTGTCTTTAAAGCCAAGTCCTTAAGAATTGTAGGAAGCCCCAATTCTTCTATGGAAGGAATCTGCAAAGCTACTGACCTTATTGCAAGGCTATAGCTTCCCCTCTGTTTGTATACATTTATTCTAAACCTTCCTAATCCTGCAGCTGAATAAGACAAGTCAATATCTCCATTTTGCTCTAGTTTTTGCAATTGATCACTTGTCAATAAATCTTTAACTATTTCTTCTGTTTGCTCAGGAGTAAAAGGTTCATCTTCTACTTTTTCTAAATAGCCATTAATTCTAAGAACCGGAGGTACTCCCACCGTTATATGTAAATCAGAAGCTTTTTTTTCAACTACTAATTTTAACAGTTCTTTTGTATCCATATGCCTCAGCCCTCATAAGTTAGTCTTAACATTTCATCAATTGTGGTTTTTCCTTCTAATACAAATTTTTTGGCGCTTTCTCTTAAAGTTTTCATTCCATTTTTCACCGCTTGTTCTTTAATTACATCAGAAGAAGCTTTAGCGTTTATAAGTTCTCTGATGTTAGAAGTAACAGTCAGTATCTCATATATGGGAATTCTTCCTCTATACCCTGTCTTATTGCAAACAGGACATCCCCTTCCTCTGTATAAAGTAAAGTCTTTCTTTTCCTCTACTCCCAATATTTTTTTCTCGCTCTCTGAAGCTTTATAAGAAATTTTACAATTATCGCATATCTTTCTCGCTAGTCTTTGGGCTATAACTCCAACCACAGCAGAAGAAACAAGATAAGGTTCTATACCCATATCAATAAGCCTTGTCATTGCTCCTGCTGCATCATTTGTGTGCAAAGTAGAAAGAACCAAATGCCCCGTTATCGCAGAACGAATAGCTATCTCTGCAGTCTCTGTATCCCTAATTTCTCCAATCATTATTACGTCTGGATCTTGTCTTAAAATAGACCGAAGAGCAGTAGCAAAAGTAAGACCTGCTTTTTCATTAACCTGCACCTGATTTATTCCTTCTATAGAATACTCCACAGGGTCTTCCACAGTTATTATATTTACATTAGGTTTGTTGAGTTCTTTTAACATGGCATACAAAGTAGTGGTTTTGCCACTACCTGTAGGTCCAGTTAAAAGCACAATACCATAAGGTCTTTTTATTAGTTTATCAAAAAGCACTAAATCCTCTTTATCAAAACCTAACTGTTCCTTTGTCATCACGAAATTTTCTTTATCCAAAAGCCTTAAAACCAATTTTTCGCCAAAAACAGTAGGCAAAGATGAAACCCTTACATCTATATTTTTTTCGTTTGAAACAAACTCAAATCTTCCATCCTGTGGAAGTCTTCTTTCTGCAATATTCATGTTTGCCATTATTTTTACCCTCGTCACAACAGGTGCATGAGTGCTTTTTATAGTTCTCATAGCTTCTGTCAATTGACCATCTATCCTAAATCGAATCCGCAGATCTTTTTCTGTAGGTTCAAAGTGAATATCTGAAGCTCTATTTTTTATTGCCTGTTCAATTATAGAATTTACAAAGCGGACAGCAGGCGCGTTTTGCACTTCCTCAAGTATTTCACTTGGTAGCTCATTTGAAGCTTCACTTTGGAATTCCTTTTTAAAATCCTGTACTGCTTTCTCTGCCTGTTCTTTCCCGTATATTCTATCGATAGCTTTTAGAATGCTACTTTCAGAAGCAATTAACGGTTTTACATTTTGCTTTGTAATAATTTTCACATCGTCAATAGCAAAAATATTTAGAGGGTCTGCCATTGCTACCAATATACCATCTTTATCTTTTTTTATAGGAATAATAGTATGTCTTTTAGCAACAGCTTCGGGAATTAATTTTGCCACCTCTGGGTCAATATAATATTTGTGCAAATCAACATGGGGAATACCCAATTGAAACTCCAAAGCTTCTAGTATTTGGCTTTCTGTAACATACCCCGATTTAATAAGAACTTTTCCTAATTTTTCTCCTGTTTTACTCTGAACTTCTATTGCGTGTTTCAGTTGTTCTTCTGTTATAAGCCCTGCTTCAACTAAAAGTTCTCCCAGCTTTTTCCTGACCATAAAATATACCTCCAAAAATAATAAAGCCGACATAAAGCCGGTTGCACCATTCAATCCATGAGGCGTAAAGTGCCCCCCTATAGCCTCACTTCATCTCTCTATAAAATATTCTACAAATTATTCGTAATTCCTTCTTTTAAACGCCTGTATACTAAATTTTTGTCGAAAAATCCCCCCGTCCATAATTTAAAAGAATAATTAGCCTGATTTACCAACATAGAAAGTCCATTAGAATACTTTATCCCATTTCTTTTAGCATATTTTAAAAAAACAGTTTCAAAAGGATTATATATAACATCATAGACAAATTTAGCCCGTGAAACCACTTTTTCGCAAACAGGTGAATCTTCAACATTAGGATACATTCCTACACTTGTAGTGTTAACAAGTATGTCCATTTCAGGTATTTTCTCTACTTCATTTATACTGCAGTAATTACACGAAACCTTAAATTCCCTTTTAATATATTCTGACAATTCTTTTGCCTTTTCAACATTTCTATTGGCAATTACTATTTCATTTATTTTTTCTAAAGCTAGGGCAACACAAACTGCTTTAGACGCTCCTCCAGCTCCTAACACAACGGCTTTTTTACCTTTAATTTTTTCTCCTACTTCTGTCAATGAATCTATAAAACCGTAAACGTCCGTATTATATCCTTTTAATATTCCTTCTTCATTGACTAAAGTATTGACTGCGCCAATTTTAAGTGCTTCTTCTGAAACCACATCTAAGTATTTAATTATTTTTTCTTTATGAGGAATAGTCACATTAACCCCTTTTATTCCCAAAGCTTTTATTCCTTTTACTGCATCTTCAAGCTTTTCTGGAAAAACATCAAAAACAGTGTAGACATAATTTAAATTTAAAGATTTAAAAGCGTAGTTATGTATTAAAGGTGATAAACTATGTTCCACAGGATGACCTATAAGACCAAACAATTTAGTCTTTGAATTAATTTCCATATCTTTCAACCCTTTTAAGTACATGTTGTTCTGCTTTTCTCATCAGTTTAGTCCATCCTAATTCGTCTTTTGATAAAGGCTTAACCAAAATAGTATATAAGCCCGCTCTTTTTCCTCCAAGAATATCTGTAAATATTTGGTCCCCTATTAAAGCAGTCTCATTAGGCTTAGCATCTAAAATCTTTAAAGCCTTTTTAAAAGCTCCTTTTCTCGGTTTAATAGCCCAAGCTATTCCAGGTACACCAACCTTTTCTTTAAATTCATTCACTCTTCTTTTAGTGTTATTTGAAATGAGGCAAATTTTAAACCCCTCTTTTTTTACTTTTTCAAGCCATTCAATAGTCATTTTGTCGGGAAATTTTGATTTTTGAGGTACTAAAGTGTTGTCAATATCTAAGACAAGACTGGTAATTCTTTTTTCTTTTAAAAAGTCTAAATTGATATCATAGATATTTTCCACGATAATATCAGGAATTAACTTTTTATACATATCTTCACCTCATTTAGTTAAAATTATATAATAAAAAAAAATAAACTGTCAATACAAACAGTTTTACATAGTAAGCTCTTTAAAAAGCTTATTTAAAGCCTTTTTCTCAATCCTTGAAACATATGACCGAGATATACCCAGCATCTTTGCTATTTCTCTTTGTGTTCTCACTTTACCATTATATAACCCGTACCTCATTTCTATAATTAACTTTTCTCTATTTTTTAAAACGTTGTTCATTTTGTTGTATAACTTTTTAATTTGAATTTTTTTCTCTACCTGTTCGGATATTTCATTTTCTTCTGTGCCGAGGACATCCATTAAAGATATTTCATTGCCTTCTTTATCAACACCAATAGGATCCTGTAAAAAAACCTCTCCTTTCATCTTTTTTTCCGCACGTATAGACATAAGTATTTCATTTTCTATACATCTGGCTGCATACGTGGCAAGATGTGTACCTTTAGAGGAATCAAAAGTAGAAATTGCTTTTATAAGCCCTATTGTCCCAATAGATATTAAATCATCTATATCTTTACCTGTTCCACTGTACTTTTTAACAACATGAGCTACTAACCTCAAGTTTCTTTCTATCAAAATATTTCTAGCTTCCTCGTCTCCGTTTTTATAAGCTTCTAGATATTTCTTTTCTTCTTCTGGAGTAAGTGGATTGGGAAAAGAGTTGGTGTTTGTCAAGTAGCCAAGATTTAAGATTTCCTTTACAATTGAAGCCAAAATTGCAACAACAACTTCCCACATCGCTGCCACCCCTTTTTTTAACATTACACATCTATTATATGTGTTTTATTTAAAATGGTGCACGTACATCAATATTTCATTATTTCCTCCGCTATTTCTTTAAAAAGAGGGGCAGCTTTAGTTCCTCCAGTATCTCCATTTTTTACAAAAATCGAAATTGCATATTTAGGTTCATCAAAAGGAACAAAACCTGTAAACCAAGCATGGTATATATTTAGTTCTTTACTGACTTCTGCGGAACCTGTCTTACCAGCACTGCCATAAATAGTCTCCGCCCTTTTCCCCGTCCCTTCTGGATCAATAACCACTTGTCTCATCATTTCTTTTAAAATTTTGGCGTTGTTTTTGCTTATCACCCTGTAAGACTTTTTCTGTGATAATTTTTTAATTTCTTTTCCATTTTCATCAACTATTGCAGTTACTAAACGCGGTATATTTCTAACTCCATCATTAGCTATTGTGGCTACAACATCGGCTGCTTGAAGAGGAGTAATTAGCACATCCCCTTGCCCTATTGACAAATTACCTATTCCGGCTCCGTAAGTATCAGATAGTATAGGTAATTTCCCTATCTGCTCAGGTATTGGCAGGCTGTCATCACTTTCAATTCCAAATTTTCTCGCCATCTCTAAAATATTTTTGGCTCCTGTTATTTGCCCAATTTTTATAAAAGTAGTATTGCAGGAAACTGCAAAGCCCTTTACCATGTTTATTACTCCATGACTCTCTTTTTTGTAATCGTGAAATACTACCCCATTTATATCATACCCGCCACTGCAATAAAAAGTATCTTGCAAATCTACTTTATCATATTCTAATGCTGCAGAAGCTACTACAATTTTAAAAATAGAACCAGGAGGATATTGAGAGACAGCCTTGTTTATAAATTCTTCATTAGAGCTATTTAAATAAGCTTGAATATTATTTTGGTCAAAATTAGGTCTACTTGCCATTGCAAGTATATCACCTGTTTTTATATCTATTACCACTGCAGCTCCATCTACCTTATTCTTGTCAAGAACATCCTCTACTGTTTTTTGTATATGATAATCTAATGTAGTTTTTATCCCCAAAACTTCTTTTTCAGAAGTTTTTAACCTTACTCCCAATCCTTTTATATAATCTGTATTATTCCCATCTGTAAATACTGCAATGCTGTCTTCATTTTTGCTATTTAGAATTCCATCAAAAGTATCTTCTAAACCCATTTTTTTATCTCCTACATATCCTATTACATGCCTTGCTAAAGAATTTTGCGAATACCTTTGTGACAATGCTAACTTAAAAATCCCTGCAGGTAATTTGCCATTTAAATTAACCTTAACCTCGTATTTCACATAATCCTTTTCACTTTGAAGGGTCTCTAACACATTCTCATAATTTACCGCAGCAATTTCACTTATAATTTTTGCCGCTTTTTCTTTGTCAGTCAACATTTTAGGTATAGCAAATATATATTCTTTGTATTCTCTATTTGTAAAAGGAATCATATTTCTGTCATAAATTTCTCCTCTTTTTTCAGAAATCTTAAAACTTCTAATTTTTTGTTCCACCGCTTTTTGAGAATAAAAATCTCCTTTGATTACTTGTATGTAAAAAAGTCTAAAAATCAAAGTTACCATTAATATTGACAAAGCCATTCTCAAAAAAACAATCCTATAATTTCTTTTTTCCATAAAAACTTTGCTCCTTTCAGGAAAAAGTATTCCCAAAAGGAGCAGATTTTAAGCTAATTTTTAATATTTTTAATTTCTCTTCGCAGAATAAAAAACTCTTCTACAGGATATTTTACTGGAATTTTCACTATCATTTGAGGATGGGGGGCTACTTCAATCTCATTTCCTTCCTCGTCCCACATTTTTTCAATTTGCTGCTCAAACTGTACTTTAGGGCCTATAATTTCAATTTTGTCACCTACAAACATCCTATTCCTTTGCTCTACAACAGCAATTTTACTATCTGGGTCATATCTTTTTACAATCCCTACAAAATCATAAGTCCTTATATATTTTGAAGACTCATAATTTTGAGCCTCATGGCCTGGTTTGCCAAAATAAAACCCTGTAGTAAATCCTCTGTGACTCGCTTTAGAAACCTCTTCGAGAAGTTTTTTGTCAAAAACATAATCTTTTCCTTTTTCAAGGTAATCGTCAATTGCCTTTCTATACGCTCTTGTGACTACAGCTACATAATAGGCACTTTTATTTCTTCCCTCAATTTTAAAGCTTTTAACTCCAGCCTCCACAAGTTCTGGGAGGTACTCTATCATGCATAGGTCTTTATAATTCAGAATATAGGTTCCTCTTTCATCTTCAAAAATGGGCATATACTCTCCTGGCCTTTTTTCTTCCACAAGATAATATTTCCACCGGCAAGGTTGTGCACACTCTCCTTTATTAGAATCCCTTCCTGTAAGGTAATTGCTTAAAAGGCACCTTCCTGAGTAAGAAATACACATAGCTCCGTGGACAAATGCCTCTAATTCCAAAGTTTTTGGCGTCTTCTCTCTAATCTCTTTTATCTCTTTTAAGGAAAGCTCTCTTGCCAAAATTATTCTTTTCGCACCTAAATTATGCCAAAACAGAGCGCTTTTATAATTCACATTATTTGCTTGTGTACTTATATGAACATCTACTTCAGGTGCTACTTCTTTTACAATAGAAAAAATCCCTAGATCGGAAAGAATAATAGCATCTATGCCAAGGTCAACGACTGATTTAATATATTCAGGTAATCCTTCCAAATCCTCATTGTGGGGAAAGATATTTATAGTAATATAAGCTTTTTTCCCATTCTTCCTCACATACCTTATTGCTTCTTTTATCTCATCAAGTGTCAAACCAACAGAAGCTCTTAAACTATAGTGTTTCCCTCCAAAGTATACTGCATCCGCTCCATAATTTATTGCTATTTTTAATCTTTCCAAATCTCCAACTGGTGCCAAAAGTTCCAGCATAATTATTCCTCCTTAAAACTTACCGCTAATCCATCTCCTAAAGGCAAAATTACCGTGTACAAAGTTTTATCTTGATGCAATATTTCTATAAATTCTCTCATTCTGTAAACAATTGTCCTTCTTTTATGCTTTACATTTTTCTCATTTACAACATATCCTTTGTACAAAATATTGTCCCATAAGATTACGCCCTCTTTGCTTAAAAGTCTTTTTACTTCTTTGTAAAACTCTATATACTGACCTTTCGCTGCATCTACAAATATCAAATCATAGTTTTTAGTCAAATTCGGAAAAACTTGCTGTGCTTCTCCACAAATAAGTTCTATTCTATCTTCTACTTTTGCTTTTTTAAAATTTTCTTTAGCTATCTCAGCCAAATTTATATTTCTTTCAATAGTGACTATTCTAACTTTAGAACAAGCTTTCGCCATTATTATAGTAGAATAGCCAATAGCAGTTCCTATCTCTAATATATTATTAGGCTTTTTTAGCCTCACAATAAAACTTAAAAAATCAGCGACTTCCGGTTTTGCAATTGGAATAAAATTTTCTTTCGCGTATTTTTCTATCTCATTTAAAGGATAACCAAATTTATGAACCGTCTCTCTTATAAATTTTATATCATTTACAGTTAATTCCATAACTCAACCCTTTCATTTAACATTATTATTTTCACTTGCTTCAATTTCTCTTTGGGCTTTTAAATGGTCTTCATAAGTTACACTGAAAATATGAGACCCATCTTTTTTTGCAACATAATAGTAAAAGTCATGCTCAGCTGGAAAAAGAGCTGCTTTAATAGATTTAAGTCCAGGATTGCAAATAGGACCTATAGGAAGTCCATAATGTTGGTAGGTATTGTAAGGGGAATCTACTTCTAAATCCTTGTACAAAAGCTTATCTTTGTGTTTTCCTAACGCATACTGCACAGTTGCATCTATTTGTAGTTTCATATGTTTTTCCAAACGGTTATATATAACACCTGCAATTAAAGGCCTGTCCTTATCTACCACAGCCTCTTTTTCTATCATAGAAGCTATTATTACAATCTGATCGGGAGTCATTCCTATATTTTTTGCAATATCTTTTATATTACTATTATAAACCTCTTGAAATCTTTTAAGCATGATATTTATTATTTCTTTTTCGTCAGCCTCTATAGGTATTTGATAGGTATCGGGAAAAAGATACCCTTCTAATCTGTTTGGTCTATCTTTAGGCACGTCTTTTAAAAAATCGTAGTTAAAAGTATCATTTTGGGAAATTTCTAAAAATTTATCTTTATTTACAAGACCTAATTGGGATAATTTATTAGCAATATCTTTAACAGTATAACCCTCAGGAATAGTTACTTTTATTGTATCTTTTTGAGCTTTGCCTTCAAATATTTTTTTGATTATGTCATCAGGAGTCATGTTAGGACTTAAAAGGTATTTTCCTGCTTGTAATTTTCCATCAGCACCTAAAACTTTTGCTCGCCATATAAAAAACCACTCATTTTTAATTAAGTTATTCTTTTTTAACACTTTGGCTATTTCAACAGTAGAATATCCTTTTGGAATATTTACAATCTTTAAAGTTGCATCACTTTTGGTAGTTACTGGTTGTAAAAGGCTTTGGTAGTACACAAGAGCAGAGAAAAAGAAAAAAAGTATAACAACTACTACCACAGCAAATTTACTTTTTCTTTTGTATTCGACATTGTTCATTACATTTCTTCTCCTTTGTAGGTTTACCTAAATTATATAATTAATTAAAAATAAAAACAAGTAAGCTTTTCGCTTACCTGTTTTTATAAAGAATACTTATCTTTTAATCTTTTGTATACTGTAATCACTACATACCCAAATACACCTGTTACAATAGCTTCGCTTAAAGCAATATACAAAGCTACAAGATAATAAGGCATTTTTGTAAAATAACTTACCCATATTGAAACAATAAGAGCGTTTAATATTATAGGAGGCAATATAGCTTTGTAAAAAGTTTTAGCCTTTGATGTAAGGTAGGCAGCAGCCAATGTAACTAAACTTCCCCCTAAAATATCAATAAGTCCAAAGGGGCTTCCTATATTAGCTAATAAACATCCTAAAAAAACCCCCCATATCGCTGCCGGTTCTACCATGGGTAATACAACTAATGCTTCAGATATTCTAAATTGAATAGGTCCATAAGAAAAGTTTCCTAAAAGAATAGTCACCACAAAGTAAATAGCTGCAATAACTCCTGCTTTTACAATGTAACCAGTATCTATCCTTTTCATTTAATTCATCTCCATTGGTTCTGTAATTATTTTTAATATATCATTCATCATTTTGCTAAAAGTGTATTCTAAAGACAAGTAAGAACTTATATCAGGATTAAGGTTCAATATCTCCCACAGCTTTTCTAAAACTTCTTTTTCTTTAGGCTCCACTTTTTCACCTGATAACTCTTTAGCTTGGATTTCTAGTTGCTTTTTTTTAAAATCCTCCAGCATCTTCTTGTTTTGCTCATTTTCATTTATTTTTCGATACGCCTCTTTTAAAGCTTTGTACTCTGGCAACTGTTTTATAGCATTAGCCAGTTCATAAGCTTTATCGTAGACATTCATGTTTTAAGCTCCTCCTGACTAAATTTCCATTATGATTGGTAATATCATAGGATTTCTCTTCGTTTTTTCATATAAAAAACTACTTAAATTGTCTTTTATCATCGATTTGATAGTAGCCCATTCACTAATTTCCTCTTTTTCACACTTTGACAATACATCTCTTACAATATTTTTGGAATCCTCCATTAAATCTTCAGATTCTCTTACATATACAAATCCTCTGGAAATTATGTCGGGCCCCGCTATAATTCCTCCCGTTTCTTTAGAAATAGTAACCACTACTACTAACAAGCCATCTTGAGCTAAATGTTTTCTATCTCTTAAAACAATATTACCTACATCCCCAACCCCCAAGCCATCTACTAACACTTTCCCTGCTGTAACTGTACCTGCAATTCTTCCGGAATTTCTGGTAAACTCTAATACTGTCCCATTATCTACTACAAAAATATTTTGAGGAGGCATTCCTAAAGATTCTGCAAGCTTAGCATGTTGAACTAAATGTCTGTATTCCCCGTGAACAGGGATAAAAAATTTGGGTTTTATTAATGTGTGAAGTAGTTTAATCTCTTCTTGACAAGCATGCCCCGATACGTGTATATCTGCCAATGTTTCATAAATTACATCAGCCCCTTTTTTAAATAATTGGTTGATAACGCGAGAAATAAGTTTCTCATTCCCTGGAATAGCAGAAGCAGAAATAATCACTGTATCTCCTGGTACAATCTCTAGTTTTTTATGTTCAGAAGAAGCCATTCTGGTAAGAGCTGACATAGGTTCACCTTGGCTGCCTGTCGTTATAATGACAACTTTATCATATGGTAATTTATTGGCTTCATCAATATCAACTAAAAGGCCATCAGGAACTATTAAATACCCTAATTCCATCGCTACATTGACTACATTTAACATGCTTCTACCTGAAATAGCAACCTTTCTTCCGTACTTGTGAGCAGAATTTATAATCTGCTGCACTCTGTGGATATTAGAAGCAAAAGTCGCCACTATAATTCGCCGTTCTGCTTTTCTAAAAAGATTATCAAAAGTCTCTCCTACTGTCCTTTCTGACATGGTATAGCCCGGTCTTTCAATATTGGTACTATCGCATAACATCACAAGTACCCCTTTTTCCCCCAACTGGGCAAAGCGGTGTAAGTCTGGTACTTCTCCTCCTATAGGGGTAAAGTCTATTTTGAAATCACCTGAGTGGAAAACCGTCCCAACAGCAGTATGAATAGCTAAAGCCGCAGAATCTGCAATGCTATGAGAAGTCCTTATAAACTCAACTTTAAACTGGCCAATTTCGATGATCTCTCTTGGCTTTACAGTTATTAATTTACTATCTTTTAAAAGGCCCTGCTCCTTTAACTTATATTCTACCAAACCTATAGTCAAACGGGTTCCATACACTGGAACATTAAGTTGTTTTAAGACATAGGGAAGTGCCCCAATATGGTCTTCGTGACCATGAGTTAATATAATTGCTTTCACTTTTTCTCTATTTTTCAATAAATAAGTAATGTCGGGAATAACAAGGTCTATTCCCAACATTTCATCATCTGGAAAAGCAAGGCCACAATCCACAACTATAATGTCATTCCCGAATTCAAAAACCGTCATGTTTTTGCCGATCTCATTCAATCCGCCCAACGGTATTATTTTGAGTTTTGCCTTGTGTGCCAAATACTTATCTCCTTTCATTAGATATTTTTAGCTTTTATTTTACCAAAAACAACAAAAACACTTACCCGTACCTTACCCTAGTTAATATAAATTATACTTTATTTAAAAAAATACTTCAACCCTGAGAAGGTAAATTGTCCGTTCAAGAATTTGTAGGCTTACGGACCAAATTAGCCCTCGGCATTGAACCCCGGCTCCTAAAGTTAACTATAACTTTTCCTGCATTTGCTACAATAACCAAAGAATTTAACGTTGTGGTCTATTATTTCAAAATCTTTAGTTTCTTCTATAGCCTTTTCCAACTCCTCCAAAAGGTCTCCTTCCATTTCTATAACTGCTCCACATTTTAAACAAATCAAATGATGATGCTGATGGTTTTCATTATGATTAAGCTCGTATCGATTTCGACCATCGTCAAAATTTAATTTATAAACAATATCTAATTCTTCAAATACCTGAAGAGTCCTATAAACAGTGGCAAGACCTATTTCAGGATATTTTAACCTTACCAAGTCATATATTTCCTCAGAGGAAAGATGTTTATCCCGATTTTCCAAAATCACATCCAGTATAGCGCGCCTTTGAGTTGTCAACTTATATCCCTTATCTTTTAATCTTTCTTTGAATTTTTCAATTTCATTCATCTATATCACCGCCAAATAACATAACTAATATTAGTTTATGATATTCATTTTCAATTGTCAAACACTTTTTTTGATTTTTTAGCAAAATCGAATTTTCATAGTAGATAAAGATATTTCAATTGAGAATCTAGTTTGCTTTTTACACCCAATTTGGGGAATATATAAAATTAAGATATACCAAAACGGTATATCTTAATCTAATTTCACTCTAATTTATTTTACTCTTCCTCATCAAACCCATCATCATAATACTCTTCATATTCTTCCATCAGCTCATTGTATGCTTCGACAGCATCATTGAACTCATCATCGTCTTCAATTCCTACAAAGATATCATTGCCATTTTCATCTTGTTCCACTCTCAAAATATAAGCATCTTCCCCATCGCTATCCACAGGGACTACCACAGCATACCTGGTGTCGTCAAGGTCAAATGATGCTATAAGTTCGAAGTCTACTTCATGGCCATGTTCGTCGATTAACTGAATGATTTCTGGCTCCATACTATTTCACCTCAATTCTACTTCAAGATAATGTAATTGTATAACATACCAAATAAACTGTCAAGTTTTTAATAAAAATTTATTTATTTTTTTGTGAATCTAAGTAGTTCTGAAGTATAAGAACTGCAGCCAGCTTATCAATTACTTCTTTTCTCTTTGCCCTACTTATATCAGCTTTTTCTATTAAAACCCTCTCCGCTTCTACTGTAGTAAGCCTTTCATCCCACAATATTATTGGTATACTAAAAGCTTTCTTCAAGTGTTCAACAAATCTTACAACTTTTTGTCCTTGTGGTCCCAAAGTACCATTCATGTTCTTAGGTAATCCTACAATTATCATTCCTACTTCATATTCATTTATTATTTGTTTTATTCTCTCAAAATCTTTTTTGTTACTACTTCTTTTAATAGTAGTAAGTCCCTGTGCAATTGTCCCTGATAAGTCACTTATGGCTATCCCGATTCTTTTATCACCTACATCTAGTCCCATAATCCTCAAAAAAAATCTCTCCATTCTAAAATTGCCTCACCTTATGTGAGGCAATTCAGTTTGTTGACAAAGTTAAAAAATTATTTAAAAGTAGATATTTTACATCGTTGCTCCGAAGTTCCAAAGCGACAAAGCTAAAGCGCGACTTTCGGATTGCGGCGGGGTACCGGGCACATTCGACGTCCTGTCTCAAGTGCCCGCCTCCGCCCTCCTTGGCTTCGGCCCCGCCTCCATCCTCAGTCTTGCTAAGCTTTGTTAGCGCTTTGTCACAAGTCGCAACTTATGTAAAATATCTACTTTACGAAAGTTTGTCATCAGTCTGAATTGCCTCACCTTATGTGAGGCAATTTTGTTTTTCTTATTTTTGGGAAGACAAATACTCTCTCAAAAGTTCTTCTACTAATTCATCTCTTTCAATTTTTCTTATCAAATTTCTCGCATTTTTATGGCTGGTTATATAAGTAGGGTCCCCAGACAATATATAACCTACTATTTGATTAATTGGATTATAACCTTTTTCAGAAAGTGCTTCATACACTGCTGTCAATATCTCTTTAACAGTTTTTCTATCAGTTGTAACGTGATACCTCAGAGTCTGTTCGTTTTTATCTACCATAATATATCACCTCTAGATACATTTAACTACCATCAACTTTATAATAACCTATATTTACTTGGCTAGTCAAGCTTTTCTCAATTTTTTAACTGTTCTTTTACAATATCTATCGCTTTGTTTAACGCTTCATCTACCTTAGATAGATTTTTGCCTGTTCCTTGAGCCATGTCTGGTCTTCCACCGCCATTTCCTTCAGATACTTTGCACACCTCTTTAATAATAGCTCCCATGTTTATCCCTTTTTGAACAACATCTTTAGTAGCCATACCGACAAATATAGCTTTTTCTGGGGTAGAAGATGCTAATACTACTGCAGCAATTTTTAATTTATCTTTTAAAATATCTCCTAATGCCTTCAAAGCCTCACTATCATAATCTTCAACCTTTGAAACCACTACTTTTATACCATCTAATGAAATAGCAGAATTGATTAAACTATCAGCCAAAATAGAAGCCATTTTTATTTTTAATTGTTCTATCTCTTTATCTTTTGCTTTTAAAGCTTGTTGCAAGCCCTCTATTTTTGAAATTATCTCTTTATCTTGGACTTTTAATAAATCAGAAGCCTCTTTTAATATTTCTTCTTTCTCTCCTAAATATTTTATTGCAGCAAGTCCTGTTAAAGCTTCAATTCTTCTTAAACCTGCACCAACTGCACTTTCAGATACAATCTTAAAAATCCCTATTTCGTTAGTATTTTTAACATGAGTTCCACCGCAAAGTTCCATGCTGTAATCATCAATTTTTACAACCCTTACTTTATCCCCATACTTTTCTGTAAATAACGCAACAGCCCCTTCTTTCACTGCCTCATCATAAGTTTTTTCTTCAATATGCACATTTAAACTTTGGTATATCTTTTCATTAACCCTATTTTCTATTTGCTTTAGCTCTTCTTTAGTCACAGCTTGATAATGTGAAAAATCAAATCTTAATCGATCATCAGCCACAAGAGAACCAGCTTGATGAACATGGTCGCCTAAAATCTCCTTTAGGGCTTTATGAAGAAGATGAGTTACAGTGTGGTTTCTTGTAGCATTCCTTCGACTTACCACATCAATTTGAGCTTTTACTTCATCTCCTACTGAAATTAAACCTCTTTCAATTGTTCCAGTGTGTATAAACTTATCTCCTATTTTTTTACAGTCATTTACTTTTATCAAAGCATTTTCATTCTCTAGAACTCCCTTGTCTCCTATCTGCCCACCACTTTCAGCATAGAAAGGAGTAACATCTAATATGATACTTACATCATCTCCAGCTTCTGCTTCCTCAACAAGCTCTTCATCTTTTACAATAGCTAAAACTTTTGAATCGCTTTCATAAGTATCATATCCCACAAATTTTGTTTTAATATCTCCTAAAGTAGAATATATGTCTTGTTCCCACAAACTATTATCTTCTTTTCTGCTGCTTCTCGCTCTTATCCTTTGTTTCTCCAACTCCTTTGTATATCCTTCTTCATCAACAGTAATGCCAGCTTCTTGCAAAATTTCTTTTGTTAAATCCAATGGGAACCCATAGGTATCGTATAGTTTAAAAGCTTTAGAACCTTCTAATACGGTTTTTCCTTGTACTTTTAGTTCGCTTATATAATCTTGTAAAATTGTAAGTCCTTGGTCTATTGTCTCCTTAAATCTTTCTTCTTCCAGTTTGATTATTCGCTTTATATAGTCCTTTCTCTCAATTATTTCAGGATATGCCTCTCCATAATTTTCTATGACTGAATCAACCACTTTATACAAGAAGGTATCGTTTATCCCCAGCAATTTACCGTGCCTTGCAGCCCTTCTTAAAAGCCTTCTCAAAACATAGCCTCTTCCTTCATTAGAAGGCAGAATTCCATCTGATATCATGAAAGTTATCCCTCTTATATGGTCAGTGATAACTCTCAAAGACACATCTTTTTCTGCATCTTTTCCATATTCTACTTCCGCAATCTTAGACACAAAATTAGTAATGCCTCTTATTACGTCTACATCAAATATGCTGTCGACTCCCTGCATTATTGTGGCTATCCTCTCAAGTCCCATGCCTGTATCAATATTTGGATTTGGCAACCTGTGATAATTTCCTCGTTCGTCTTTATTAAACTGGGTAAAAACTAAATTCCAGAATTCAATAAACCTATCGCAATCACAGCCAACTCCACAAGTAGGCTTACCGCAGCCTTTTTCTTCACCTCTGTCAAAGTAAATTTCTGAACATGGCCCACAAGGTCCTGTGCCAATCTCCCAGAAATTATCCTCTTTTCCCATCCTCACTATTCTTTCAGAAGGTAACCCAACTATTTTGTTCCAAATCTCAAATGCTTCATCGTCTTCCTCATAAATTGATACCCATAACCTGTCAACTGGCAACTTCAAAATTTCTGTTACAAATTCCCAGGCCCAGGGAATAGCTTCTTTTTTGAAATAATCACCAATGGAAAAGTTTCCTAGCATTTCAAAAAAAGTACCGTGACGTGCTGTTTTACCTACTCTTTCAATGTCAGGTGTCCTTATACATCTTTGGCAAGTAGTAATCCTTTTGCTGGGGGGAACTTCTTTTCCTGTAAAATAAGCTTTTAAAGGAGCCATACCGGAATTAATCAACAATAAGCTTTTATCATTTTTGGGAATTAGAGAAAAACTTGGCAACCTCAAATGTCCTTTGCTTTCAAAAAAGCTTAAATATTTTTCTCTAATTTCATTCATCCCGAGTTTTTCCATAAAAATCCTCCTTCTTGATACAATAAAAACCGTCCCTAATTTGGGGACGGGCTTTTACCCGCTCTTTTTTGATATATTATACAAGATTGAACATAACAAGTCAATAACTGGTTTATTTCTCAATAAAAATTTCTGTTACAACTGCTTTTACGATTGCTACAATAGGCACAGACAATAAAAGCCCCCAGATGCCAAAAAGTTCCCCCCCTGCAATCAGTGAAAAAATTACTG